>DATLEL010000228.1:0-6302 GCA_035525255.1 Usitatibacter sp. | reverse complement strand
GACAGGCGCTCGAGCGAGGTGGAGAAGCGGTCGACGCGCTCCTCGATCTCGTCGAACTCCTTCGCCGCCGGCGCCTCGACCTCGTCGATGGCGTTGATGCGCGTCTCGAGCACGTGGGCGAGCTCGCCGAGGCGCATGAGGCCCGTCATGCGGGCGCTGCCCTTCAGCGTGTGCAGGTGGCGCTGCAGCTCCGCCACGAAGGAGTGATCGGTGGGAGCGGCCTTCCAGCGGCGCACGCCCTCGCTCACGCGCGGCACGATCTCGCGCGCCTCGTCGATGAAGACCGGCAGCAGGTCGCGGTCCACGTCGTCGCGGATCTTGCGCTGGTCCTTGCCGGATTCGAACGGCGCGGCGGGCGCGGCTGCAGGCATCGCGGCTTCGACCGGGGCGGGGGGTTCGACCGCAACGGGCGGCACGACCACAGCCGCGGTTTCGACGGGAGCCGGCGGTTCGATCGCCTCGACCACGGACACGGGCACGGGCGGCGCGGGCGTCTCGATGGGCTCCGCCGCGGGTGCCGCCGCGACCGACTGGTTGAATGCGTCGAGGGCCTCGAGCGCCTCGCGCACCACGCCGGGCATCTTGATGTGCGTGCCTTCGCCGGTGCGGCGCGCGGCGCGCAGGTCCTGGCGCAGCGTTTCCAGCGTGGCGACCACGTCGTCGCGCGGGTACGGCTCGGCATTGCCGCGGATGGATTGCACCATCGCCGTCACGGCGTCGATGGCGTTGCGCGTGGCGGCGAGCCGGTGCGCATCGAATTCCGGCGGCAGCTCCATCGCGTCGGCGAGCCACTTCTCGAGCGCGAGCGCCGCGTCGGCGAGCGTCTCGAATCCCGTGGTGCGCGAAGTGCTGGCGAGAGTGTGCGCCGCACGCATGAAGTCGGCGCTCACCGGCACCATGGGGTCGGCCTCGATGCGGGCCATCTCGCGGTCGAGCGCGGTGGTGTGCTGCTCCGCCTCGCCGATGAAGATCGCGAAGAGCGCCGAGGGGACCGAGACGTTGCCGATGACGACGCTCGCTTCCTCGGCCGGAGCCGCCTCCGCAGGTGCCGGGGCTGCCAGCAGCGAATCGAAATCGAGGTTGGTCTCCACCGTCGCCGCAGGGATTTCCGGCTCGGAAGCGGCGGGCTCCGGTGCGGCGATGAGCTCCGGCTCCGCCGGCGTGGAGAAGTCGAGCGGCGGTTCCTTCGCCTCGAGGGTGGCGAAATCGAGGGCGGGCGCTTCCGCAGCGATGGCCTCCGCGACCGGCGCGGGTGCCAAGTCGAGGGACTCGAACACGAAGTCCGGCGCCTGGGGGGCTTCCGCGACAGGCGCGGCAGTCGCAGCCTCGGGCTCCACGGCGTGCAGGGGGGCATCGCTCTTCAGGATCTCGGCGCGCTGCAGGATCTCGGCGCTTTCGACGCGAGCGCTGCCCGTGTCCTTCAGCTCGGTCACCCAGGCGTCGAACGATCGGCGGGAAAGGTCGATGAAGTCGAGCAGCTCCGCCTCGGCGGGCTTCTCGTCCTTCAGCCACTTGTTCATCACCTGCTCGCACTGCCACGCCATCTCGCCCAGGTCCATCAGGCCGACCATGCGGCCGCTGCCCTTGAGGGTGTGGAAGCCGCGGCGGATGGTGGTGAGGTTCTCGCGGTCGTGCGGCGCATCGCGGCACGCCGCCAGGCTGGAAGCGATCGTGTCGACGACTTCCGCGGCCTCCTCGAGGAATATGTCGAGCAGCTCCTTGTCGACCTCGGCGCCGGGCGCGTCGACCAGCTGCACCATCTGGGGCGTCGGGTCCTGGGGCGCCTTGTCGGGGGCGAGGCCCTGGATCGCGTTGAAGACCCCGGTCTGGTCCGGCGCCGTGGCGTCCTGGATCAGCTGCAGCGCGTCGGCGCTCTGGCGCGCCACCGCCGAATCGGAGACCACGGCCGCGTCGCGATGCAGGTCGCCCACGGCGCGCTCGAGGCGCTCGCGCGTGCCATCGGCGGGCGCTTCCTTCCAGTCCTCGTAGAGCGCTGCCACCTTCTGCTTCTGCACGTCGATGTCGAGCGGCGAGACGGTACCGGTGCGGCGCACTTGCGACTCGCGTCCGATGGGCGCTTCGACCAGCCCGAAGCGCAGCAGCGCGGGCATCAGGACGTCGCGCGGAGCGGCCGCGCCTTGCTGCAGCGCGGTGATATAGAGGCCAAGCGCCGAGAGGCCGTCGGCCACCATCTCGGCGGATTCGCCGGCGCCGTCGAGCGAGCCCTCGGCGAACTGCTGCACGCGCGCCATGACGGCGGCGTTGAGCGCGGCCGCGTCCATGAGCTCCATGATCATCAGCGCGCCCTGGACCTGCGCGAACTGCGCCGGCAGCGCGGCGAGCTCCGGGCGGCGGGCGGCATCGCGGAAATAGCCGTCGAGCACCTGCTCGATGTTCTGCAGGTTGACCTGCACTTCCTGGCCCACCTGGAACACCAGCAGCTTCTCCTGCGCGCGACGGGTCATCTCGTCCAGCAGGCCGCCTTCGATGGCGTCCATGGGCGGCAGCGCTTCGCCCGCCATGGCGCTCTTCAGGCGTTCGGTGACGGTGTTCGCCTGGCGCGAGAAGTCGGCGCCCAGCTTGAAATAGTTCTCCAGCGCCGACTCGATGAAGAGCAGCGACGTCGCGACTTCCAGCGACTGCGCTTCCGAGGGCGGGATGGCGCGCGCCTTGAGGCCGGGGGCCACGTCGGTGAGCCGCGTGAGCACCATGAGGATGTCGCGCTGCGGCAGCTTGCCCGCGCGGTCGGCGAGGACCAGCGACTGCTTGCCGAAGGGCTCGAGTGCCGCGCGGTTGCCCGAGGTGTACTTGAGCCAGGTGTCCTTCTGTTGCGCGGTGAGCTCGCGCAGCTCGCGCACCGCGCCGGCGAGGGCCTCGTCGTCGGCGCCGTGGACGCCATCGGGGATCGCCAGCAGCTGCTCGAGGCGATAGGTCTCCTTGAGGAGCGTGATGCGCTCGGACACGGGCCGCGCGCGGCCCACGGCGAGCAGCAGGTCGCGGAAGAGGCGCTCGGCCACTTTCGAGCCGCCGTCCATCAGCTGCTTCACTTGCTGGTCGAGCTTGGCGAAGAGGGGCTTGGCGGAGGGCGACACATCCAGCCCGCCGAAGACGAAGGCATCGAAGAAGCCGGTGGCCGCGGTCCAGAAGGCGCGGTTGGCGTTCGCCGCCTGCATCGATTCGATCGCCGCGATGGCCGCCTGCATCTGCCGCAGCGCCTCCGAGTTGTCGGCGCTTTTCAGCATCTTGAGGAGGCCCTGCTGGTACTGGGCACGCTGCAGCGCGAGCGCCTTGTTCAGCACCGCGTCGTCGAGCGGGGCCGGCGCGGCCTGGCCGGGAAGCTCGGCGGCGAGGTTGGGGAAGAAGAGGTCGCCCTCGTTGGCGTCGTTGGCGCCGCGGCCGCGATTCAGCTCGAGGTAGGGCGCGAGGAGCCGCATTGGATGGTCCACCTGCCCCGCGAGCAGCGTATCGAGGTAGCCCGACAGCGCCGCGATGCCGCGCTTGGCGGCGGCCGCCGCGCCGGGCAGGCGTGCCGCGTCCTCGCCCTCGAGGTAGGCCACCAGCTTTTCCAGCTCCTCGTTGAATCGGGTGGCGGCGGCGAGTCCGACCATCGCGAGCGCGCCGGTGGCCTGGTGCAGGTGCGTGAGGATGTATTTGACCGGCGCGCGATCAGCGGGCGCCGCGGCGAGCTTGTCGAGGTTCTCCCGCGCCTGCGCGAGCGAATGGTCGATCTCCGTCTTGACCCACGTGAGGGGTCCCAGGTCGAAATCGGTGATCGTGTTGGCTGCCATTTTCTCGCCCTCGTCCCTCGCCCTACAGCTTGAAACCCGAGACCGAGCTCTTCAGCTCCTGCGCCACCGCGGCGAGGTCGCGGATCGAGCCCGCGGCCTGCTGCGTGCCGCGCGTCGTCTGGCGCGTGATCTCGAGGATGTCCTGCATGTTCTGGGCGACCTTGTTGGTGGCGTTCGCCTGCGTCTGCGTGGCGCGCGAGATCTGGTCGATGAGCTGCGCCAGCGATTTCGTCACGTGGTCGATCTCGGAGAGCGCCTGGCCCGCCGCGTCTGAGAGCTTCGCGCCCTCGACCACGCCCGTGGTCGACTTCTCCATGGCGGCCACCGCGTCCTGCGTGTCCGCCTGAATGGTCTTCACGATCGCGCCGATCTGCTTGGTCGCTTCGCCGGAGCGTTCCGCCAGTCGCTGCACTTCCTCCGCGACCACCGAGAAGCCGCGTCCCGCTTCACCCGCGGAGGCCGCCTGGATGGCGGCGTTCAACGCCAGCACGTTCGTCTGCTCGGTGATGTCCGAGATCAGCTCCACGATCTCGCCGATCTCCTGGGACGATTCGCCGAGGCGCTTGATCCGCTTCGACGTCTCCTGGATCTGCTCGCGGATGTCGTTCATGCCCGAGATCGAGCTCTGCACCGCGAGCCTGCCCTTGTCGGCGGCCGCGAGGGAGCGTTGCGCGACTCGCGCGCCTTCCTCGGCGGTGGTGGACACTTCGGAGATCGAGCGCGACACCTGCAACACCTGCGCGGTCGTCTCCTCGATCTCCTTCGACTGGCGCTCGGCGGCGCCCAGCAGCTCGGCCGAAATCGACTGCGCGTGCGCGGTCTTCTGCGTCACCTGCAAGGCCGCGTTCGACACGCCCGCCACGAGGGTCCGCAGCTCGTCGATGGTGTAGTTCATCGAGTCGGCGATGGCACCGGTGATGTCCTCGGTCACCTGCGCCCGGATGGTCAAGTCGCCGTCCGCCAGGTCGCCCATCTCGTTCAGCAACCGCAGAATGGCTTCCTGGTTACGCTTGTTCTCGCTCTCGGCCTCGGCGGCGCGGCGGCGGGTATCGGCGAGGAACACCATCGCGGTGGCGACGAGCACCAGCACCAGCAGCCCCGCGAGCACCAATGCCGCGACCAGCGTCGCCACGGGCTTCAGGTCCTGCAGCCCTTCCTGCAGCTTCTGCACCGCGGCCTGCAACTGCTCGCTGCCGCTCACCAGCTGCGCGCCGGCCTGGCGTGCGGTGACCAGCTTCTGCAGCTCGCGCAGGATCGGGCCCACGTTCTGCTCGAACTGGCTGAACTGCTTCTTCAGCTCCCCGAGCTTGGTGCGGGCTTCCGCATCGCGCACCACGGAGATGCCCATCGCCTCGTTGCCGCTCTCCAATGCCTTGAGGAGGTCGCGCAGGTCGTTGGTGTCCTTCCCGATGAGGAACGGCACTTCGGGATCGATCACTTCCGAGCCGAGGATCTCCGCGGAGCCGCGCCCCAGGCGCTCGGCGAGGAAGGTGAGGCGGTTGGCGCGCAGGACCTGCGAGGCGGGTGTGCCCGCCTGGGTCATGAGGCCGGTCAGCTCCTGCGACAGGGTGGCCATCTCCTCCGAGCCCACGCGGATCTGCGCGATGTTGGCGGCGAGCGCCACCAGGTCCTTCTGCGCGGCGAGGATCGAGCTGGCGGCGCTGTCGCTTTCGGGCCAGCGCTGCGCGAGCTCCTGCAGGCGGCTGCGGATCTCCTCGTTGGCGCCGGCGGGCGGCACATCGACGCCGAAAGCGAAACCGCCGTTCTGCAGCACCTTGAGGTACGTCGCGAACTCGTCGCGGCTGTCCTGCACCTGCGGGAAGGCCAGCGGCTGGCCGCGCGCGGCCACGCCTGCGGCCTTTGCGAGGCGCTGCGTGTGGAACTGCATCTGCGAGGCGATCGTCACGTAGGTCGCGTTGCGCGTGCGCAGCGCCGTGTCCTGGTAGACCATCAGCGCCGTGAGCGCGAGGAGCCCCAGCGCCGTGGCGCCGAGCACCTGCATCTGCGTCGTGACCGGTTTCGATCCGATGAAGGGCAGGCGGAAACCGGCGAGCCCGGACGCGGAGCTCTTCGCCCCGCCCTTGCCCGGTGCCGCCGCGCGCGGCGGCGAAGCCGCTTTCGCCGCGGCCCCCGCCGGGATGTTGATGTTGGTCAGTGTCGACGATTGCACGCCGCCCGTGGGGCGCGTGGCCTTGGGCTTCGAGGTCGTGAGCCCCTTCAGCCAGCCGAACGACGTCTTGGTCTTCATTGCCTGTGCTTTCGCCATTTTCCCTCTCCCTAGGCGCCGACTTCGAGGAACCGCTGCTCGCGCACCAGCGCGGGCAAGTCCAGCTCCAGCCAACGAGTGCCGCCTGCGTCCGAGAACGTCCCGCCTACCCACGCGGGCGCGTTCGCGGGTTTCGCGACGGCGTTGAATTGCTCCGGATTGCGCAAGCCCAGCATGCGCGAGACCAGCAGGCCCGCGCCGCCCACCAGGCGGTCCGAGACCAGGATCACGCGCCGCTCCATGCCGGC
>DATLEL010000203.1:0-3105 GCA_035525255.1 Usitatibacter sp. | reverse complement strand
GAGCCGCCTGCACGACGACATCTACGACCGCTCCATCGACGTGCAAATCCTGCGGCTGCGCCGCAAGGTCGAGGACAGCCCCAACCAGCCGACCCTGATCCGCACCGAGCGCGGCGCTGGCTACTACCTCGACTGCCAGGTGGAAACCGTCTAGTTGTCCGGGCTTCCCGCGCTGCGTTTCTCCTTCCGTCCGCGACTGTGGACGAGCCTGAAGGGGTACCGGCGGGAAGACTTGCTCGCCGACCTGGCATCCGGCGTGACCGTGGCGCTGGTGGCGCTTCCCCTCGCAATGGCGTTCGGCATCGCCTCGGGCGTGCGTCCCGAGCAGGGACTGGTCACCGCCATCGTGGGCGGCCTCCTCGTTTCGCTGCTCGGCGGCTCCAGGGTGCAGATCGCCGGGCCTGCCGGCGCATTCGTAGGCCTGCTCTACGGAATCGCCGAGAAGTACGGCGTGCCCAATCTCCTCATCGCCACCATGATGGCGGGCGTGCTGCTGTTCGCCATGGGCGCGTTGCGCATGGGCACGCTGGTGCGCTTCGTGCCGGTCTCGGTGGTGATCGGCTTCACCAGCGGCATCGCGGTGGTGATCGTCCTCTCCCAGGTGCGCGATTTCCTCGGCCTCACGGTGACGCACATGCCGTCCAACTTCTTCTCGCAGATGGCGGTGCTGTGGCAGGGCCTCGATACCATCAACTGGCTCGCCTTCGCCATCGGCCTCGCCTGCATCGGCGTCATCGTCGCGTGGCCGGCGGCGCAGTCCGAGCGCGTCGGCAACTGGCGCTTCCTCACCGCGAAGCTGCCGAGCACGGTGGTCGTCCTCACCGCCTCGGCATTCGCCGTCTGGGCGCTCGACCTGCACGTGGAAACCATCGGCTCCAAGTTCGGCGCGGTCCCTCGCGGATTGCCGGCGCCGAAGCTGCCGGCGTTCGAGTGGGGCACGGCACAAAACCTCTTCGGCCCGACCGTGGCCATCGCCCTGCTGGGCGCCATCGAGTCGTTGCTGTGCGCGCGCGTGGCCGATGGCCTCATCGGCGACCGCCATGATCCCAACCAGGAGCTGATGGCGCAGGGGGTCGCGAATTTCGCCTCGCCGCTCTTCGGCGGCATCGCGGTCACCGGGACCATCGCGCGCACCATGACCAACGTGAGGAGCGGTGGCCGCACGCCGGTGGCCGGTATCGTGCATTCGCTTACGCTGTTCACGGTGATCTTCGCGCTGGCGCCCCTCGCGCGCTACATACCGCTCGCCGCGCTGGCCGCAGTGCTCCTGTGGGTGGCGTTCAACATGGTGGGCTGGCGCGAGCTGCGGGCGCTGCGGAAGTTCTCGATGTTCTATCGCGCGATCCTGGTCTCCACGCTGTTGCTGACCGTGATCTTCGACCTCACCGTTGCGGTGGAGGCGGGCCTGGTGATGTCGAGCCTCTTCTTCATCTACCGCATCTCGTCGATTACCAAGGTGGAGCCGATCGATCTCGGAGCTGCGGCGAAGCTGCCCGACGGCCGAAGCCTGGGCGCATGGCGTCTCTTCGGCTCGATCTTTTTCGGCTCGGTGACCAAGCTCGAGGCGCTGCTGGACCCGGGCCAGCCCTTGCCGGACGTGGTGATCCTCGAGATGCGCAAGGTCATCAACATGGACACCACCGGCCTCGACGCGCTGGGACACCTGCACGCGGCGCTCGCCCGGCGCGGGGGCCGGCTGCTGCTGGCGGACCTGAACGAGCAGCCGCTCTCGCTGCTGAAGCGCTCCGGCACATTCGACGACATCGGCGCGGCGAACATTTTTCCGAGCCTCGCGGCGGCCCTCGAAGCTGTTTGACAGCGGGGGGCCGCCCCCGCCATCCTCTTTGACTTCCCTCCCGCTGGAGCTCCCCCAATGTCCATCCTCAAGCGTGGACTCGTTGCGCTGGCATTCGCCGCCATCGCAGCGACGCCGCCCGCACTCGCGCAATCGCGCCCCTCCCCCGCGGCTGCGATCGCGATTCCCGACATTCCGTACACCAAGTTCGTCCTCGCCAACGGGCTCACGCTGCTCGTGCACGAGGACCACAAGGCGCCGGTGGTCGCGGTGAACACCTGGTACCACGTGGGCTCGAAGAACGAGAAGCCCGGCAAGACCGGGTTCGCGCACCTCTTCGAGCACCTGATGTTCAGCGGCAGCGAGAACTTCAACCACGTCTACCTCACGGCCATGGGACGCGCAGGCGCCACGTCGCTGAACGGCACCACCAACAACGACCGTACCAACTATTTCCAGAACGTGCCCACGTCGATGCTCGACTACGCGCTGTTCGCCGAGAGCGACCGCATGGGCCACCTGCTGGGCGTGCTCGACCAGAAGAAGCTCGACCTGCAGCGCGGCGTGGTGCAGAACGAGAAGCGGCAGTACGAGAACCAGCCTTACGGCATCGCCTACGAGCTCATCGTCGAGAACACCTATCCCCGCGGCCATCCGTATTCGTGGACCATCATCGGCTCGATGCAGGACCTCGACGCGGCGTCCATGGCCGACGTCACCGGCTGGTTCAAGACCCACTACGGGCCGAACAACACCGTGCTGGTGATCGCGGGCGACGTGACGCCCGAGGTGGCACGCGAGAAGGTGGAGAAGTTCTACGGCGGCATCCCGCCTGGACCGCCCCTCGTCCGCCAGGGCGTGTGGATCGCCAAGCGCACCGGCACCCACCGCGGCTGGGCACAGGATCGCGTGCCGCAGGCGCGGCTCACGCGGGTCTGGAACGTGCCGCAATTCGGCTCGCCGGCGGAAGCGCAGCTCGATCTCGTGGCCCAGCTGCTCGGCGGCGGCAAGACGTCGCGCCTCTATCGCCGCCTGGTCTACAAGGACCAGATCGCGACGGCAGTGAGGGCCGACAACGACGCCAACGAGATCGGCGGGCAGTTCGATTACACGCTGACGGCCAAGCCCGGACAGGATCTCGCCCAGGTGGAATCCGTCGCACAGGAAGAGCTGCAGCGCTTCCTCAAGGAAGGCCCGAGCGCGGAGGAGCTGCAGCTCGCCAAGACACGCATCCTCTCGAACTACGTGCGCATCGTGGAGCGCGTGGGCGGCTTCGGCGGCAAGAGCGACCTGCTCGCGCGCTGCCAGAC
>DATLEL010000159.1:0-8333 GCA_035525255.1 Usitatibacter sp. | reverse complement strand
CTGCGCACCCAGGGGCACGAGACCGAGCTCGACAAGGAGCTGATCGAGCTGCTCATCGACCCGCTCACCCACGTGGTGCGCAACGCCATCGACCACGGCATCGAGTCGCCGGAGGAGCGCCGCGCCGGCGGCAAGCCCGAGATGGGCACCGTCGGCATGCGCGCCACCCACCGCGGGGGCAGCGTCATCATCGAGGTGACCGACGACGGCCGCGGCCTCGATCGCCAGCGCCTCATCGCCAAGGCGCGCGAGCTGGGCATGCCCGCCGACGACTCGATGACCGACTCGCAGGTCTTCGGCATCATCTTCGAGCCCGGCTTCTCGACCGCCAAGGAAGTGACCAGCCTCTCCGGCCGCGGCGTCGGCATGGACGTGGTCCGCCGCAACATCACTTCGCTCGGTGGCAGCGTTTCGGTCACCTCCCAGCGGAACGAAGGCACCACCATCACCATCCAGCTGCCGCTCACCCTCGCGGTGCTGGACGGAATGATCGTGGGCGTGGGCGACGAGCAGTACATCGTCCCGCTCGAGTTCGTGGCCGAGGCCTTCATGCCCGGCAAGTCGGACATCCGCAGCATCGTCGGGCAACCGTCGCTGGTGGCGGTGCGCGGCGAGCAGCTGCCCATCGTGCGCCTCGAGGACCTGGTGCAGCTCCCGCCCTCCGAGGCTCCGCGCCCCGAGGCGCTGTGCCTGGTGGTGGAAGTGGACAACCGCCGCGCGGCGCTGCTGGTGGACAGCTTGATCGGCCAGCAGCAGCTGGTGGTCAAGTCGCTCGAGACCAACCTGCACACGGTGCCGGGCGTCGCGGGCGCGACCATCCTCGGCGACGGGCGCGTCGCGCTGATCCTCGACGTGAGCGTCTTCACCCGCACTACCGCGTCGCGGGCCACCGCGCGGAGCTACGCGTGACGGCTCTCGCTCCCCAGGCCACGGCGAGCGGCCCGCGCGAATTCCCCTTCAGCGCGGAGCATTTCCGCGTGATCAGCGATCGCATCTACCGCTTCTCGGGCATCCGCCTGCCGGATGGCAAGCGCGAGATGGTCTACGCGCGCCTCGCGCGCCGGCTGCGCTCCCTCGGGCTCGCCTCGTTCGACGACTACGTGCGCTTCCTCGAGCTGGAGCCCGCCGAGTGGGAGCACTGCACCAACGCGCTCACCACCAACGTGACCGCCTTCTACCGCGAGGAGCATCACTTCGGCATCCTCGCCGAGCACGCCCGGGCCACCGCGAAGCCCGGCAAGACGTTTCGCGTCTGGAGCGCGGGCTGCTCCTCGGGCGAGGAGCCGTACACCATCGCCATGTGCCTCTCGGAAGCGCTCGAGGGCGCGCCGTTCTCCGTGGTCGCGAGCGACCTCGATACGCAGGTGCTCGCCCACGCCCGCGAAGCGGTCTATCCCCTTCAAGCGGTCCTGCGATTGCCCGAGGTGCGCCAGAAGAAATTCTTCCTGCGCGGTACCGGGCGCCACGAGGGCCGCGCGCGCGTGCGCCCCGAGATCGCGGCGCACGTGGAATTCCTCCGCGTGAACCTGATGGACGCGAGCTGGCCCATCGAGCCGGGCCTCGACGCCATCTTCTGCCGGAACGTGATGATCTATTTCGACAAGCCCACGCAGCGCGGCCTGGTGGAGCGCTATGCGCACCTCCTCGAGCCCAAGGGGCTCTTCTTCGCCGGCCACGCCGAGAGCCTCCTCGACCAGGGGCGCCACTTCCGGCTGCGCGGGCAGACGGTTTACGAGCTGGCGGCGCGCCCATGATCCGCGACGACGATATCCTCAAGGAAGACGTACCCAACCGGTACTTCGACCCGCACTTCAAGGTCGAGACCGCCAAGATCCTGCCGGGCGAGTACTACGCCACCAACAAGGACATGGCGCTGGTGACGGTGCTGGGCTCGTGCGTCTCGGCCTGCCTGCGCGACCGCGACACCGGCATCGGCGGCATGAACCACTTCATGCTTCCCGACGAGGGCAAGCTGGTCGGCTCCCACGGCAACATCAGCGCCGGCGGGCGCTACGGCGTGCACGCGATGGAGCTCCTCATCAACCAGATCCTCAAGCTCGGCGGCCGGCGCGACCGCCTCGAGGCGAAGGTATTCGGCGGCGGCAACGTGCTGCAGGGCTTCATGCTCTCCAACGTGGGCGAGCAGAACGCGGAATTCATCGTCGAGTACCTGAACATCGAGCGCATCCCCATCGCCGCGCGCGACCTGCTGGACGTATGGCCGCGCAAGATCTACTACTTCCCGCGCAGCGGGAAGGTGATGGTGAAGCGGCTGCGCAAGATCAACAACGACACCATCGTCCTGCGCGAGCGCGACTACGGCGCACGCCTCTTCCACGGCCCGATCGAGGGCGGCGCGGAGCTATTCAAATGAAAATCAAGGTTCTCATCGTCGACGACTCGCGGATGATCCGCGAGGTCCTGGCGGACATCCTCAAGGACCAGCCCGACATCGAGGTCGTGGGCGCGGCCGCCGACGCGTTCGAGGCGCGCGACCTGATCAAGAAGCTCGACCCCGACGTGCTGACGCTGGACGTCGAGATGCCGAAGATGAACGGCCTCGAGTTCCTCGACAAGCTGATGCGGGCGAAGCCGATGCCGGTGGTGATGATCTCCTCGGCGACCGAGCGCGGCAGCGAGGTGACCTTCCGGGCGCTGGAGCTGGGAGCGGTGGATTTCGTCACCAAGCCCAAGCTGAACGAGCAGACGCCGGACGACTACGGCGACATGATCGCCGACAAGATCCGCGCGGCGAAGAGCGCGCGCCTGAAGCCGCCGCGCACCGCGGATCCCAACGACACCGCCAGCATGCCCGCGGTGGTGCCGAAGCGCCCGGTGCCGGTCGGGGTGAAGACCTCCGAGCGCCTGATCGCCGTGGGCGCCTCCACCGGCGGCACCGAGGCGATCCGCGAATTCCTGGTCGGCATGACGCCCGACTGCCCCGGCATCGCGATCGTGCAGCACATGCCCGAGAACTTCACGCGCATGTTCGCCGAGCGCCTGAACGGTTTGTGCCAGATCACGGTGAAGGAAGCCGAGCACAACGATCCCATATTGCCGGGGCACGCCTACATCGCCCCGGGGGGAAAGCACCTGTGGGTGAAGCGCGACGGCGGGCAGCTTCTGGCCAAGCTCTCCACGGAGCCGCCCATGAACCTGCACCGCCCCTCGGTGGACTTCCTGTTCCTCTCGGCGGCCAAGTTCCTCGGCGCCGATGCCATCGGCGTCCTCATGACCGGCATGGGCAAGGACGGCGCGGCCGGGATGCTCAAGATGAAGGAGTCGGGCGCGTGGACCATCGCCCAGGACGAGGCCACCTCGGTGATCTTCGGCATGCCGCGCGAGGCGATCGAGCTCGGCGCGGTGCACGAGGTCGCGCCGCTCGGCAAGCTGCGCGAGCGCGCGCTCGCCCGCGTTGGCCGCAAGGAGGTCGCGCGATGAACGCCGAGGCGACCCTGGTGGAGCAGTACCACGCCGAGCACCACGCCGCGGAAGCCTCGCGGCGCGAATTCCTCACCTGCCGCCTGGGCGAGGAGACCTACGGCATCGACATCCTGCAGGTGCAGGAGATCCGCGAGATCGACCGCGTCACCCGCGTGCCGCACGTGGCCGCGTTCGTGCGGGGCGTGATCAACCTGCGGGGTGCCATCGTGCCGGTGGTGGACCTGGGCCTCATGTTCGGCTTCCCCGAGCCGCTGCCGCTCGCCAAGGCAAGCACCATCGTGCTCAACGTCGACCAGCGCCTGGTGGGCCTGGTGGTGGCCAGCGTCTCCGACGTGGTGGCGCTCGCCGACGACGAGATCCGGCCGGCCCCGGAGCTGGGCGACCGCGCCATCGGCGTCGCCATCGCCGGCATCGGCGTGCGGCGCGACGCCGACGGCAAGGATGACGTGAACAGCATCCTGCTGATGGACGTCGACCACGTGATGCGCCGCATCCGCACGGAGCGCGAGTGAGCATCAAGACCGGAGCACTTGCCATGCCCTCGGAGGCGCCGGCCCGCATCGGCAACTACGAGATCATGGGCGTGCTCGGCCGCGGCGCCTCGGCCACGATCTACCTCGGCCGCGAGCTCTTCCCGGCGCGCGACGTGGCGATCAAGGTCTACGACGCGCAGGCGCTCTCCTCCGAGGACCGCAAGACCTTCCAGTCGCTGTTCCTGAAGGAGACGCTGCTCGCCAAGCGCCTCAAGCATCCCAGCATCACGCAGGTGTACGACGCGGCGTTCGACGACAAGCGCGCCTACATCGTGATGGAGTACGCGAAGGAAGGCAGCCTCGACAAGTACTGCGTGCCCGAGGGGCTGCTGCCGCCCGAGCGCGTGGCGTCGATGCTCGAGCACTGCTGCGATGCGCTCTCGTACGCCCACGCGCAGGGCGTGGTACATCGCGACCTGAAGCCGGCCAACATCCTCATGAACGCCGAGGGCGAAGCCAAGGTCGCCGACTTCGGCGTCGCGTTCTCCAACCTCGCCTTCGACTCCACGCGCCAGATGGTGGTGGGCTCGCCCGCGTACATGGCGCCCGAGCAGCTCGAGGGCACGGGCGCCTCGATGCAGTCCGACATGTATTCGCTCGGCATCATGCTCTACAAGATGCTCACGGCGCGCCTGCCGTTCTCCGCGGACACGCCCGCCGCGCTCGCCGCGCGCATCCTGATGGGCGACCTGCCGAGCCCCGGCGAGGCGCGTCCCAGCCTGCCCCCGCTCCTCGACGTGATCTTCGCGCGCGCCACCGCCCGCGACCCCGCGATGCGCTATCCCACGTGGGAGGAATTCGCCGCCGACCTGCGCGCCGTGGCGCAGCCCGGCGGCGAGGGCGCCACCCTCGAGACGCGCAAGGCGCAATTGCGCCTGCTGCCTTTCTTCCGCAATTTCAGCGACGCGGCGCTCGCCGAGGTGGTCCCGATGGGCCGCTGGTTCGAGCTGCGCGCCGGCACCCAGCTGGTCGGCGAGGGCGACCCCGGCTACTCGTTCTTCGTGCTGCTCCGCGGGCAGGTGCGCTCGTCGCTTCGCGGCACGCTCCTCGCCGTGCGCGGCGCAGGCGAATGTCTCGCCGAGACCTCGTTCCTCCGCGGCGCCGGCGCGCGCCGCTTCAGCTCCCTTTCCGCCGCGACCGACTGCTCGCTGGTGGAGTTCAATCCCGACGTGCTCTGGCTCGCCTCGCCCGAATGCACGCGTTTCTTCCACGAGGCTTTCCTCGGCACGCTGGCCGAGCGGCTGGTGAACGCCGAGGGGGCGATCGCCGAGCTCATGGCCAGCAAGAACGTGACGCTCTTCTGAAATGATGATGAAAACTTCCAGCCTGCAATTCAAGGTGCTGCTGCTCGTGGCGAGCGCGATGGCGTTCGTGCTCGCGGTCTCGATCTTCTCGCTCAACCGGCTGTATGGCTCCATCGAGGAGCTGGACCGCGTCGCGCGCGAGGACTTCCAGGTGCAGCAGCTGGTCCTTCGCGCCCACGGCCACTTCAAGCAGCAGGTGCAGGAGTGGAAGAACGTGCTCTTGCGCGGCCGCGAGCCGACCGCCCTCGCACGCCACTGGGCCGCTTTCGAGGCCGCAGAGAAGGACGCGGCAGCCGCGGCACGCGAGGCGCGCGCAGGCACTTCCAGCGAGCAGGTGCGCACGCAGCTGCAGGGTTTCATCGAGGCCCACAAGGCAGCCGGCGAGCGCTACCGCAAGGGCCTCGAGGCCTACAAGGCCGCCGGCAACGATCCTTACGTGGGCGACAAGCTGGTGGAAGGCGTCGATCGGCTCGCGACCACCGCGCTGCTGCAGGCGGTCGGCAAGGCCGAGGACAACGGCGCGCGCTCGGTGATGAGCGCGGTCAAGTCCGCGGAGACCGTGCATCGCCTGGGCGTGGTGGCACTGGTGGCGGCGATGCTGCTCGCACTGGTGGCGCTGTGGCTTTTCATGCGCCGCGCGGTGCTGGATCCGCTGAAGAGCGCCGCCCGCTTCGCCGAGCGCATCTCCCAGGGCGACCTCACCGCCGAGATCCGCAGCAACTCGCGCGACGAGGCCGGCCAGCTGATGATGGCGCTGGGCCGCATGAATACCGAGCTCGCCACCGTGGTCTCGCAAGTTCGCAGCTCGGCGGAAGCCGTGGTCACGGCCTCCGAGCAGGTCTCCGCGGGCACGACCGACCTCTCGCAGCGCACCGAGGAGCAAGCCTCGAGCCTCGAGGAGACCGCGGCCAGCATGGAGGAGCTTGCGAGCACCGTGCGCCAGAACGCCGACAACGCGCATCAGGCCGACGAGCTCGCGCGGAATGCCTCCAAGCGCGCCGAGCAGGGCGGGCGCGAAGTGGTCAACGTGGTCGTCACCATGGGCGACATTAGCGCGAGCGCCAAGCGCATCGCCGACATCATCTCGGTGATCGACGGCATCGCGTTCCAGACCAACATCCTCGCGTTGAACGCCGCGGTGGAAGCCGCGCGCGCCGGCGAGCAGGGACGCGGTTTCGCGGTGGTGGCGTCCGAAGTGCGCAGCCTCGCGCAGCGGAGCGCCCAGGCCGCGAAGGAGATCAAGGACCTGATCGGTGCCTCGGTCGGCAAGGTGGAAGCCGGCACGCGCCTCGTGGAGCAGGCGGGCGACACCATCCAGGCGCTGGTGATCGACGTGAAGCGGGTGAGCGAGCTCATGGAATCCATCGCGGAAGCCTCCGCCGAGCAGAGCCGCGGCGTGCAGCAGGTCAACAAGACCGTGACCCAGATGGACAAGGTGGTGCAGCAGAACGCCGCCGCCGTGCAGGAGTCGGCCTCCGCCGCGGACGGCATGCGGCGCCAGGCCGAGGCGCTGGTGCACTCGGTGAGCACTTTCCAGCTGACGATCGAAGAGCGCATCGACGCCGGGGCGCGCCATGCGCCGCGGCCCGCGGCCGAAGCGGAGCCCGCGCCGCAGCGCCCGGCCGCGCCGCGCGAGGCGGCGCGCTCGGTCGCGCGCGGAGAGCCCGCGCGTCAGCCCGCCCTGGTCCATCGCGACGAATGGGAGGAGTTCTAGCCATGCAAGCCAAGAGCGTCGCGCGCGAAGCCACCCGCGAGGTGCTGGTCTTCATCCTCGGCAGCGAGGAGTACGGCGTGGACATCCTCAAGGTGCAGGAAATCCGCGGCTTCGAGAAGGTCACCCCGATCCCCGCGGCGCCCGCGTACCTGAAGGGCATCGTGAACCTGCGCGGCGTGATCGTGCCGGTGATCGACCTGCGCCTCAAGTTCGCGCTCGCCGAGGCGCGCTACCAGGCGACCACGGTGATGATCGTGCTGCGCATCGCCGGGCGCGTGATCGGCATCGTCGTCGATGCGGTCTCCGATGTCGTGCGGCTCGCGCCGTCGGAGATCAAGCCCGCGCCGCAGCTGGGCTCGGTGGTGGACAGCACCTACCTCGCCGGCCTCGCCACCCAGGACGCGCGCATGATCCTCTTGCTCGACATCGAGAAGTTCCTCTCCAGCGCGGAGCTGAACCTGCTCGCACGCGTCGCCGAGGGGGCGCCGGAGCCGAAATGACATGACACGCTACCTCCGCTTCGCGGCGCACCACCCCTACCTGCTCGCAGCGTTGGTGGTGGTGCTGTTCCTGCCGTGGCTGTGGATGGCGTTCCTGATCCCGCACTGGGCGCTGTGGATCTCGCTGGCACTCGTGCCGCTCGCCGCCATGGTGGCGATGGCGCTGGTGATGAAGGACCTCAATTCCGAGGACGACGCGCTGCCCGCGGGCGACGAGCCGTTCCTCAAGTGGCGCAAGCGCACGCGCCTCTTCCAGCAGGTGGTGGTGGGGCTGGACACGATGCTCGAGCGCTGGGACGCGGCCTCGCAGCTGAACCGCAAGAAGCTCGAGCTCATGACCGAGAGCGTGGAGGAGGTGATCAAGCTCACCGAGAACGCGGTGACCGAGATCAGCAAGAACTTCCGCGTGGTGGTCGCCAAGGCCCACGAGCAGACGGAGGCCGCGATGTCGCTGCTGAAGGGCGACGGCAGCGGCACCGGCATCCTGTCGCTGCCGGACTTCATCAAGGCCTACGACTCGCAGCTGGTGAACGTCACCAGCCACATGACCAGCTTCTCCCAGGCGGCCGACGAGATGGCGAGCCACCAGAAGCGCGTCTCGGAGCACGCGCAGGTGATGGAAGTGACCATCGACGGGCTGCGCAACATGGCCTCGCAGATCTCCAGGATCGCGCTCGACGGCTCCGTCGCCATGACGTCGCAGACCCTCAACCCGCGCGACTTCGTCGACATGACCGACCGCATCCGCGCCATCAGCGCGGAAGCCCACGAGCTCACGCGCAAGACCCGCTCCGGCCTGGACGCCATCGGCGACGAGGTCCGCCAGGGCAACAAGCGC
>DATLEL010000142.1:0-12410 GCA_035525255.1 Usitatibacter sp. | reverse complement strand
CGGCTACGTCGCCCCCCGCGGCCACTACCACGCGGCGCCGCGCTACTGGGTGAGCCCCGTACGGCCCTACCGGCACTACGATCCGTACTGGATCTACCCCGCGCCGCCGCTTGCGTTCTCTTATGCCTATCCGGCGTACACGCCGCCGCCGCCCGCGGTCGTGGTGGCGCGCGTCTACGAGCCGCGCCGCTTCTACGAAGTGCAGCCGGCCCCGCCGCGCGAAGAGCGCTCCCTCGCGCAGGTCATTCCGCGCGAGCCGCAGCGCCCCAATCCCGTCCCCGCCACGCCGGTGCCGCGACTGGAGCGCTATACGCTCTCGGCCAAGGAGCTCTTCGAGTTCGACAAGGCAACGCTGCGCCAGCCGCAGCCCAAGCTGGACGAGATCGCACAAGCAATGCGCCGCCACCGGGAGATCGACCACGTAGCCATCACGGGCTATACCGACCGCATCGGAACCGAGGCCTACAACCTCAAGCTATCGCAGCGCCGTGCCGACGCCGTGAAGGCCTACCTCGTGGGCAAGGGGGTCGATGCAGGCCGCCTCACCGCCGTGGGGAAGGGTGAAGCGAACCCGGTGGTCCAGTGTCCCGACACCGCGAAGGCCGAGCTCATCAAGTGCCTCGAGCCGAACCGCCGTGTCGAGGTGGAGCAGATCACCATCGAGCAACGCGTCCGCTAGCCCAGGTTTTTCACTACGACATGTATTTCGGGGCGCGGCGTAACAACAGCAAGCAAAGGCCACGCCCGCCCCGAAATTGGGAGTAAGGTCTACATGTCCCGGGAGCTTCGGGAATTGGCCCCAACGGCAATCCAGCCGCCCTCCAATAAGGCACTTGCGCTGCAGTAATGCGCAAGCCGAGGAGGAACTCCAATGCTCCATGAATTTCTTTCGGTCCACCGCGGCGACCTGATCGCGCGTTGCATGGCCAAGGTATTGCTCCGGCCCGCGCGTACACGCGTTGCCGACTCTCCGTTGATCCACGGCATTCCGGAGTTTCTCGATCAATTGATCCGCACCCTGGCGATCGAGCAGACGCCGCGGCCGATGCAGAGCCGGCGGGTTTCGGGTCCTGCGGGAGGTGCCCATCCGGTTTACTCGGACCTGAGCGAGGCCGCGACGCTTCACGGCCGCGAGCTTTGGCTCAACGGGTTCAGCGTCGACCAGGTGGTCCACGATTACGGGGACCTTTGCCAGGCGATCACCGAGCTCGCATACGATCGCAAGGCGGCCATATCGATCGACGAGTTCCGGACCTTGAATCGGTGCCTCGACAATGCAATCGCCGACGCCGTTACGGAGTTCTCGTACGAACGCGATGTAGCCGCCGCAGCGGTCGAAGGCGCCGCGCACGAACGCGGGGCGATCACGGCGCACCAGCTGCGCGATCACCTCCACGTCGCGTCGCTCGCCTTCCACGCGATCAAGGCCGGCCGCGTCGGGGCGAACGGGGCGACCGGTTCTGCGCTCGAGCGCAGCCTGGCGAGCATGGCGGCGGTGATCGAGCGCTCGATCATGGACGCGAGGGCTGCCGCTGCGATGCCGCCCCGCAAGGAGCTGCTTCGCCTTGCCGACTTCATTGCCGAGGTCGAGGCGATGGCATCGCTGGAGGGCGAGGCGAGGAAGTGCCGATTGGTGGTCTCGCACGTCGATCCTTCCCTCGCGGTGGAAGGCGACAGGGATCTCCTCATGTCGGCCGTGGCGAACCTGCTCACCAATGCCTTCAAGTTCACCTTCCACGCCACCGAGGTGAGGCTCAACGCCTATGCCTCGGCCGAACATGTCCTCATCGAGGTCTCGGACAATTGTGGGGGCCTGCCGGCGGGCAGCCAGGAAAGAATGTTTCTTCCCTTTTCCCAGGGCAGCCCCGATCGATCAGGGCTGGGCCTCGGCTTGGCGATCTCGCGCCGCAACGTCGAGGCGCAGGGCGGCACGCTGCGGGTTCGCGACGTGCCCGGCACCGGATGCATCTTCACCATCGCGTTGCCCCGGCACCTCACGCCGGCCGCCGCAGTCAAGCACTAGTCGCGTTTCGGCAGCGAAGACCCGGGGTTACCCCCAAAAGCGGCCGGCACATCCTTGCCGGCGAGACGGTTACGGAACAGGCCGGTTCGCGCGAGCAACAGGGTGGTGACGGGCGCCGTGATCGCGAGCAGGATGCTCACCACGATCGCGTAAGGCAGGATCGCGCCTTCGACCGCCGAGAAGTAAACGATCGTCGCCGCCGTCACGCACCACACACCGCCAGTGCTGGCGAGCGCCGGGGCGTGCATGCGCGTGAAGTAGCTCTTCAGCCGCACCAGCCCGATGGCGCCCACGATCGACAGCACTCCGCTCGCGAGCAGCAGCGCGGCAACCGCCGCTTCGACGAGCCAGGGCAGCGGCGTCATTCGATCACCTCGCCGCGCAGCAGGAACTTCGCCATCGCCGTGGAAGCGACGAAGCCGAACAGCGCCATCAGCAGCGCCGCCTCGAAATACATGGTGCTGGCGAAGCGCAAGCCCACCACCAGGACCACCAGCGTGCCGTTGACCGAGATGAAGTCGAGCGCCAATACGCGGTCCTGCGCTGAAGGTCCCCGTAGCAGGCGCCACAACGCGAGCGCCATGGCCGAGGCGTAGCAGCCGATCGCCACGAACGTCAGGGTGGATAGCAACGGGCTCATTCGAAGATCTCCCGCAACGGCCGCTCGTAGCGGTCCTTGTAATGCGCTATGAAAGCAGCGGTGTCTTCCACGTCGAAGACGTGCAGGAGCAGCATGTCGCCCTCGAGCGAGAACTCGGACCATACCGTCCCCGGTACGACTGTCGTGATGAGCGCCAGCGCCGCCAGGCCATTCGGGTCGCGCATCTCGAGCGGTATCGCGACGAAGGCCGACCGTGGACCAGCCTTGCGTCTCGTCAGGATGAGCCACGCCACTTGTGCGTTGGAAACGACCACGTCACGCATCACCGCAAGGACCAGCCGCAGCAGCGTGCCGGGGCGGCGAATCCTGACCGGCGTGGGGCGCAGCGGCGCGCTGAGCACCGGTGCAGCCACTGCGACGATGAAGCCCAGCAGCAGCTGGGTCGCATCGACGGTGCGGTTCAGCAACAGCCACAGCACGAAGATCGCTGCGGACAGTACTGGCGCGGGGAAGAGACGCTTCATCGTGATTTCGGCACCGCGGACATGATCGCCTGGATGTAGGGGGCGGGATCCAGCAGGCTGCTCGCAGCGCTGCGCGAGAAGCGCAGGACCGGCTCCGCGAACACGGTCAGCGCGACCATCAACAGCAGCAGCCCCGCGATCGGCGCGGTTTCGATGATTCGCAATCGCGGCAACGGGCGGCCCGACGGCGCCCAGAAGAAGCGGACGCCGGCGCGCGAGAAGGCGAGGGTGGAAAGAAGGCCCGACACGATCAACAGCACCAGCATCGTCCACGCGGTTGCAGGGACGGCGCCTGACAGCTGCATCAGCGGATCAAGCATGGCGAACTTCGCCAGGAACCCGGGCATTGGCGGCAAACCGGCAACCAGCAATGCACAACCCGCAAAGCACAAGCCGAGGAAGGCCATCGGCCCCGCGATCACGCGGCCGACCGGCGCCTCGTCTTCTACCTGCTCGGGCGATCGCGGGACGTCGGCAACGACATACGTCGGCGCAAAATCCGCCTCGTCGTCGCGAAGCGTTTCCAGCCGGTCGTGCGCCTCGCGCGACCGCTCGATGAGCTCCGCCACCAGGAAGAGCGCGCCGGCCGCAAGGGTCGAAGCGACCAGGTAATAGAGCGCGCCGCCGAGAAGCGCCGCGCTCGAGAAGCCCGTGGCGGCGAGGAGGGTGCCGGCCGAAATCACGATGCAGAAGGCGGCCAGCCGGCGCGGCTGTTGCGCCGTGAGGATGCCAACGGCACTCAACGCGAGCGTCGCGAGGCCCACCAGCGTGAGGACCTCGCCCGCGAACGGCGTGTCGAGCTTGTCCTGCGGCCGCAGCATCAAGGTCCAGATGCGAAGCAGGGAATAGACGCCCACCTTCGTGAGCACCGCAAACAGCGCCGCGACCGGCGCGCCGGCTGCCGCGTACGCGCGCGTGAGCCAGAAGTTGAGCGGCCATGCGGCGGCCTTGATGAGGAAGGCGATCCCGAGGATCGATGCCCCGGCGTGCAGCAGGCCCACGTCTTCCGCGGGGATCGAGGGCAGCTTGCGCGCCATGTCCGCCATGTTGAGGGTGCCCGTGACTCCGTAGAGCATCGCGACGCCGACGAGGAAGAACGACGAGGCCAGCAGGTTCATCGCGATGTAGTGCAGCCCGGCGCGCGCACGCCGCGGGCCCGAGCCGTGAAGCAGCAGCCCGTACGACGCCGCCAGCGTCACCTCGAAGAACACGAAAAGGTTGAACAGGTCGGCCGTGAGGAAGGCGCCATTCAATCCCATGAGCTGGATCTGGAAGAGCGTATGGAAGTGCACGCCGGCGCGATCCCAGCGCGCGGCCGCGAAGGTCACGGCCGCGACAGCGAGGATCGCGGTGACCACCAGCATGAGGGCGGAGAGCCGGTCCGCTGCAAGCACGATGCCGAACGGAACGCTCCAGTTTCCGGGCAGGTACACGGCGACGGCGCCGGTAGCGCCGGATGCGTCGACCCAGCGAAGCAGCGCCATGCCGACAAGCAGCCCGCCGATGCAGGAGACGCCGCCCAGCACTGCTTGCGATCGGCGCTTCCCACCCAGCAGCAGCATCGCCGCGGCGGTGAGCAGCGGCAGCAGCACCGGCACGGCCACGAGGTGCGGCATGGCGTGCTCCGCCCAAACCGTCATGGGTCGTCCTCCTTGCCGTCGACGTGGTCGGTGCCGGCGAGCCCTCGGAGCGCCAGCAGCACGACGAGGAACAGCGCGGTGGTGGCAAAGCCGATCACGATCGCCGTGAGCACCAGGGACTGCGGCAGTGGATCGGTGTAGTGGAGGAGGTTCGCCGGCACGCCGGGCCTCACGATGGGTTCGGCGCCGGTCGACAGGCTCCCCATCGCGAAGATGAAGAGGTTCACGGCATAGCCTAGGAGCGATAGCCCGACCAGCACCTGGAAGGTGCGTGGGCGCAGCACCAGCCACACGCCGCAAGCCGCGAGCACGCCGATCACGATCGACAGCAGCGCTTCCATCAGGCCTCGGCTCCTTCGTGCGCTTCCCGCTGGCGCCGGCTGCGGATCGATTGATGCGCGAGCGCGATGAGGATGAGGAGCGTGGCACCGACCACGACGCAGAACACGCCCAGGTCGAAGAATGCCGCCGAGGGCAGGTGCACCTCGCCCAGGAGCGGCAACGTCGCCTGCGCCGTGTGGCTGGTGAGGAACGGATAGCCCAATACGATGGAGCCGATTCCGCTGAGCCCGGCAACGAGCAATCCCATGCCCACCCAGCGCACCGGATCGAGCCGCAACTGGTCTTCCACCCATGCGGCCCCCGCCACGAGGTATTGCATGATGAAGGCGATCGCCACCACCAGTCCCGCGACGAACCCTCCGCCGGGCGCATTGTGGCCGCGCATCAGCAGGTACGCGGCGATGGCGCCCGCGATCGGCAGCAACAAGCGCAACAGCACCGCGGGAACCAACATGTATCCCAAGCCGTCGCGCGAAGCGCGCGAGTGCACCAGGTCGGTCGAGGCAGTGCTGGCCACCGATCGCTGTTGCGCCGGCTGCGAAATGCTTTCACGCGGCGGCCGGAAGCGGCGCAGCAGCGCGAATACGGTGAGCGCCACTGCCGCCAGCACCGTGATCTCGCCCATCGTGTCGAAGCCGCGGAAGTCCACGAGGATCACGTTCACCACGTTCGCGCCACCCCCCTCGGGCAGTGCGCGCTCGAGGAAGAAGGGCGAGATGCTCTGCGGCGCGGGCCGCGTGAGCATGGCGTGGGCCAGCGACGCCATCCCGGCGCCGGTGAAGACGGCGAGGAGCAGGTCGCGGCCGCGTCGCAGGCGCGCACGCGTGTCGGTGGCGGGATAGTCGGCAATGCCCGGCTTCGGCAACCACCGCAGGCCGAGGAGGAAGAGGACCATGGTCACCGACTCCACGACCAGCTGCGTGAGCGCCAGGTCCGGTGCGGAAAACCAGACGAACGTGAGGCACACCATGAGTCCCGTGACGGACAGCATGGTGAGCGCTGCCAGCCGATGCAGCTTCGCCTGCCAGGCGGCACCGATCGCACAGGCCATGCCCACGGACCACATCAGGATGAACTCCAGCGACACCGGGACACGCGGCCGGTCGCCCCAGGTCACGCCTTCGGGCCACAGTGAAGCGAGCGCTGCGGCGCCCGCCAGCGCGATGGCGAGAAACGCCTGCGGCTGGAGGCGGCGCGTGCCGAGGAGCCTTTCCACCGCGCGGCTGCTCCGGGTGAGGCGCGCGAGCGCCGCCTCGAACAGGTGCTTGCCGTCGAGCGAGGGAACCAGCAGGCGCCGCAGCGCGCGCCGGGCGCCCAGCTGTCTTCGAAGCACGACGTAGAGCGCAATGCCGACCCCCATCGCGACGAGGCTCATCGCCAGCGGGCGCGTGAAGCCGTGCCACACCGCGAGGCTGTAGCCGGGCAGGGGACCCCCTACCACGGGACCGGCGGCGACCTCGAGGGCCGGCGCGATGGATTGCTCGGGGAATATGCCGACGACCAGGCAGATGAGCACCAGGACGTCGATGGGGCCGCGCATCCAGCGCACCGGCTCGTGCGGCTCGCGCGGCAAATTCGCGGCACGAGGCCCGAAGAACACGCCGTAGCCGAAGCGCAACGAATAGGCGACGGCGAAGATTCCCGCGACCGTCGCTGCGATCGGCAAGCCGGCCTCCACCCACGGACGCGAGGAGATGTACACGGTCTCCGCGAAGAACATCTCCTTGGAGAGGAAGCCGTTCAGCAGCGGCACGCCCGCCATCGCGGCGCTGGCCACCATGGCGAGTGTCGCGGTGAACGGCATCGCCCGCCACAAGCCGCCCAACCGCGACATGTCGCGGGTCCCGGTCTCGTGGTCGATCACGCCTGCGGCCATGAAGAGCGAGGCCTTGAAGGTCGCGTGATTCATCATGTGGAAGACCGCCGCGACGGCGCCCAGCGGGCTGTTGAGGCCGAGCAGGAGCGTGATCAGCCCGAGGTGGCTGATGGTCGAATAGGCGAGCAGGCCTTTCAGGTCGCGCTCGAAGATCGCCGCGTACGCACCGAACACCAGCGTGGCGAGCCCGGTGCCGCCGACGATCCAGAACCATGCTTCGGATCCGGAGAGGACGGGCCACAGGCGCGCCAGCAGGAAGACGCCGGCCTTCACCATCGTCGCCGAGTGCAGGTATGCGGAAACGGGCGTCGGCGCCGCCATCGCGTGGGGCAGCCAGAAATGAAACGGCATCTGCGCGCTTTTGGTGAACGCACCCAGCAGCACCAGCACCAGCGCGGGCATGTAGAGGCTGTGCGCGCGAATGCGCTCGCCCGCCATGAGCACCGCGTCCAGCTCGTAGCTCCCCGCGATGTGGCCGAGGATGAGAACGCCGGCGAGAAGGCAAAGTCCGCCGCTTCCCGTGACGACGAGCGCCATGCGCGCGCCGCGCCGCGCGTCGGCACGGTGGTACCAGTAGCCGATCAGCAGGAACGAGAAGAGGCTCGTCAGCTCCCAGAAAAAAACCAGCTGGATGAGGTTCCCCGACACCACGATGCCGAGCATCGACCCCATGAACGCGAGGAAGAATGCGTAGAAGCGCGGCACCGGATCCTCGGGCGACATGTAATAGCGCGCATAGATCGACACGAGCAATCCGATGCCGGCGACCAGCATGCCGAACATCCACGCGAAGCCGTCGATGCGTATGGCGAGGTCGAGCCCCGCGGAAGGAAGCCACGCGATGGTTTCACGGACGACGCCGCCGTCGTGGACTTGCGGGAAGAGCAGGGCCAGCCATCCCAGCGTGACCAGCGCGACCAGGCCAGCACACGCTGCCGCGCTCGTGCGTGCCCGCGTCGGCAGCACCGCTGCCAGCAGGCTTCCGGCGAACGGCACCACCAGCAGGACGAAGAGGGACATGCCCCCAGTTTAAAGAGTCGCGGCCGGCTCCTCGGCGGCGTTCGCCATCGGTGCGTAATGCGCAAGGCGGATCCAATGCGCGGCGGTACCGTCCGTCGCGGCCGCCAACTCGTCCGGCAAACCCATCACGTCCTGCAAGGGAGCCGATCCGCGCACGATGAACTCACGTCCGCGGACGCATTCCTCCAGCAACTTCACGCCGCGCTGCCAGAGGGCACCGAGGACGGCAGACGTGTGCTGGCGTTTCGCACGCACCCGGACGGCCATGACGGGTTGCTGCATCGGCTCGCCCACGATGAGCCGCACGCTGGGCGCGCCCAGCTCGATCTGCCGGCCGTAGATCTCGCCAAGCAGTCGCACGGGAGGCGCCAGCGCATCTTCGTTCGCCGCGAAGATCGCCAGGCCGTCCAGCATCGGCTCGAGCAGGAACTCGTCGCTTTCCTTCACCACCGAGCGCGCCTGTTTCGCGAACTCGAATTGCGATTCGCAATGCCGTCCTCGCGCGAGTGCCTGCAGCGGGAATTGATAGTGCACCGCGATCTCCTAGCGGGCGTATTCGCCCGAGGCTTCGGGCTGGTAATTCAGCTCGAGGACACGAATCTCGCGTAGCGCCCCGCCCGGCTGCTCGAAAGACACGACGCTGCCCACGGACTGGCCCAGCAGCGCGCGCCCGACGGGCGACAGCACCGAGATGCGCCGCTCCGCAATGGAGGCATCGGCCGGGTACACCAGCGTCACGCAATGCTCGGTGCCGGTGAGCTCGTCGCGGAACGTCGCGGTCGAATTCAGCGTGACCACGTCGGCCGAAATGCGCCGGCCCGGAACGATCTCCGCTTCCTGGTGCACCTTCGATAGAAGCTGCTGGAACGGCTCGAACGCAGCGCCCTCGTTCGGCAAGCGGTTGCCCAGCTCCCGGATGCGTGCCGCATCCAGCTCGGTGATCACAGGTAGCGATGCCATGGTCATGTCGATTCTCCTTTCGCCCCAACATGATGATGGCGGCGTCGCGCATTGATAAGGAGGCTCGGGCGAACCGCGCTGTTTCCGCCGCAGCAACAATCGCCCGGGCGCGGCCCCCACGGCGATTCAACAATCAGTTTCCAAGGCGCGGGCTGGTGAAGGCCGCCATCGCGCTCCATGTTCCTCGTACGGGAAGTCGTCGTGAACTTTCAGAAAGGGACCGCCATGTCGATCAAGCTCGAATCCATCCTCGCCGCCACCGACCTCACCAGCGGATCGAACCGCGCCGCCGAGCGCGCCGCGATGTTGGCCCGGACGAACGGCCTCGACAAGATCCGCGTGCTGCACGTGGTCGACGAGCCGTGGCTCGCCGCGTCGGGTGACCTGCCGGCGGCGCTTGGGGCCGCTGAACGCGAGCTCGAAGCGCTGCGGTCGCAGCTGGGGCGCGAGCCGGGCGTGAATGTCGACACACTGATCGTGAGCGGAAGCCCGATGAGCGTGATTCGCGAAAAGTCGCGTGGCTCGGACCTGCTGGTCCTGGGCGCCTCCGATCGCCACCCTCTGCGCGATCTCGTGATCGGAACCACTGCGCAGCGTTTGCTTGCGAAGACGCCGGCGTCGGTCCTCGTCGCGCGCAACGTGCCGCGTGGCCAATACCGCCGCGTCCTCGTGGCGCTGGACCTGTCGGAGTTCGATGACCAGGCGATCGCCTGGGCCCGTGCCGTGGCGCCGGAAGCGCACCTCGACCTGGTCCACGCGTTCGACACGCAATTCGAGGGCAAGCTGCGTTACGCCGGTGTCGGGGCCGACGTGATCGACCAATATCGCTTTCGCTCGCGCGAGGCTGCGTTGCGCGGGGTGGGCTCGGTGGCGAGCCGCGTGCCGGGACCCTCGCGCCCGGTCGCCGTGCCATGGCCGATCGCTGCGGGCGTGGTCGACCAGGCGCGCTCGTCACGTTCCGACCTGATCGTGGTCGGACGGCCCGGCAGGTCGTGGCTGTCGAACCTCCTCATGCACCCGGTGGCCGACCTGGTCCTCGAGTCCGCCGAGTCGGACGTCCTGGTCGTGCATTAGGCGCACGC
Source organism: Usitatibacter sp. (assembly GCA_035525255.1). GTDB lineage: Bacteria > Pseudomonadota > Gammaproteobacteria > Burkholderiales > Usitatibacteraceae > Usitatibacter. The sequence goes on along the minus strand of DATLEL010000142.1, from coordinate 2,342 downwards.
TCGCGGCGCTGCATGATAATGGCCGCATGCAGGACCTGGAACGCATGGCCATTTTCGCGAGCGTCGTCGAGACGAAGAGCTTCTCGGGCGCGGCACGCCGCCTCGGCATGTCGAAGTCGATGGTGAGCAAGCAGATCACCCAGCTGGAGAAGTCGCTCGGCACCCGCCTGCTCAATCGCACCACGCGCGCCATGAGCCTCACGGAAACGGGGGCGGTCTTCTACGAGCATTGCTCGCGCATCGTGCAGGAGCTGGAGCTCGCGAAGGACGCCGTCGGCCAGTTCCAGGAGGAGCCGCGCGGGTTGCTGCGATTGAGCGCTTCGGTCGCTTTCGGAACCATGCACATCGCGCCGGCGCTGCCCGATTTTCTCGCGGCGCACCCGCAGGTCCAGATCGACATGGAGATCATGGACCGCTTCGTCGACCTCGCCGACGAACGCTTCGACATGGCGATACGAATCGCGAGCGATCCGGGACAGAACCTCGTCGCGCGCCGGCTCGCCGCCGTGAATCGCAAGGTTTGCGCGACGCCGGAGTATTTTGCGCGGCATGGCGTTCCAGGCACGCCCCTCGACCTCGAGTCGCACAACTGCCTCACCTACACCTACTTCAATCCGCAGGACCCGTGGCGCTTGAAGGGGCCGGACGGGGACATCTCGGTCGCCGCATCCGGCAATTTGCGCCTCAACGACGATGAAGCGCTCTCGGAGGCGGTGCTGAAAGGGCTCGGTATCGCGGTCCTGCCGACGTTCATCATCGGCGAGCACCTGCAAGCGGGGCGCCTGCAGGCGGTGCTTGCCGATTACGTGCCGCCGGAGCGCCACATCTATGCGGTGTACCTGCCGAATCGGCATGTTTCCCCGAAAGTGCGCGCCTTCATCGATTTCCTCGTGGCGCGGTTCTCGCCCAAGCCTTACTGGGACCCCTAGCGCAACGTCGGCGGCGTTTCTGCTGTCTAGCGGAGTGCTCCTCCTCCGCAAACCCATGGCAACGGAAACGCAATGGAAATCGCCTTCCTCTTCGCGCTGGTCCTGCTGAACGGCGCATTCGCGATGTCGGAAATCGCGCTCGTCGCGGCTCGCAAGGGACGTTTGCAGACGCGGGCGGATGCAGGCGACCGGTCGGCCGCGCTTGCGATCGACCTGGGGCAGGAGCCGACGCGCTTCCTTTCCGCCATCCAGATCGGGATCACCTCGATCAGCATCCTGAACGGCATCGTCGGCGACGCGGTCCTGTCGAGGCCGCTCGCGCAGCGCCTGCGCGGCATGGGCGTGGAAGGCCAGGCCTCCGAATACCTCGCAACGGCGATCGTGGTGCTCACCATCACCTATTTCTCGATCGTGCTGGGCGAGCTGGTGCCGAAGCGCCTGGGACAAATGAATCCCGAGGGCATCGCGCGCCTCGTCGCCCGCCCCATCAACTGGCTCGCCATCGCCACCAAGCCGTTCGTGAAGCTGCTGACCGGCTCTACGCACCTGGTGCTGGCGATGCTGCGCTTGAAGGAGAAGGACGAGCCGCACCTGGTGGAGGAGGAGATCCATGCGCTGCTGGCGGAAGGAACCGATGCGGGCGTGATCGAGCATGCGGAGCACGACCTGGTGCGCAACGTGTTCCGCCTCGACGACCGCCAGCTGGGGTCGCTGATGGTGCCGCGCGGCGACATCGTGCATCTCGATGTATTGGAGCCGTGGTCCGAGAACCAGAAGCGCATCACCGCGCACGACCATTCGCGCTTCCCCGTGGCGCGCGGTGGCCTGCACGACATCGTCGGCATCGTCTCCGCACGGGTGCTCCTCGCCAGCACGCTACGAGGTGAGGTTCCCGACCTCGCCACGCTGGCGGTGCCGCCGGTGTTCGTCCCGGAAACGCTCAACGGCATCGAGCTGCTCGATAACTTCCGCGCCTTGGGCGATGCGGCCTTCGTGGTGGATGAGTACGGCGAGGTCGTGGGGATGGTCACGATCACCGACCTCATCGAGGCCATAACCGGCGAGTTCAAGCCGCGCAACGCCGAGGACGCGTGGGCGATTCGCCGCGAGGACGGCTCCTGGCTGCTGGACGGCCTGATCCCGATCCCGGAGCTCAAGGATCGGTTAGGGCTCGCAGCGGTGCCCGAGGAAGAGCGTGCCCGCTATCACACGCTGAGCGGCATGATGCTGCTGCTGCTGGGCAAGCTTCCGCGCACCGGGGATATCGCGACATGGGAAGACTGGCGCCTGGAGATCGTCGACATCGACGGCATGCGCATCGACAAGGTGCTCGCGATGCCTACATCGGCCACCACGACGCATTTCGCACCGACGACGGCCGCAACTTCGACAGCACCACCGGCGTGAACATTG
>DATLEL010000121.1:0-7788 GCA_035525255.1 Usitatibacter sp. | reverse complement strand
GGCCCTCCTGCCGCACCCGCCGAAAGCGCATATCGAGCGCGATCCCACCTCCGATGGATGGCGCCTGCGCCTGGAGAAGATGGTCCACGGCAACAAGGTCGAAACGGTCATCGACCACGCCTTCACCGAAAGCGGCGACTATGCGCAGATCGTGAAGACCGCGCAGACGCTCACCGGGCTCATCCGCGAGGATGCGCAGGTGAAGCGCGGCGATGCGGTGCGCTCCATCAAGACCTTCCGCGAAGGCCTCGACTGGCTGCTCGCCGAGGCCAAAGGGTCCATGGCGATCCAGCGCTACAAGGGGTTGGGCGAGATGAACCCCGAGCAGCTCTGGGAAACCACCATGGATCCCACCAAGCGCATCCTCCTCAAGGTGCAGATCGAGGACGCCATCAGCGCCGGCGAGACGTTCACCACGCTGATGGGGGACGAGGTGGAGCCGCGCCGGCAGTTCATCGAGGACAACGCACACGGGGTGACTAACCTCGACGTGTGACGTCGCGGGCGAGTGCCATCGAAAAGGCCGCTTGCGCGGCCTTTTCGGACAATGGCTAGGCGCTCCTAATGCGACACCGCCTTGGCATCCTGCAGCGTCGCGTCCTGGTGCCATTGGCGGATCGTTTCCAGGTGCTCCATTTCATGGGCGGAAGCCGCCTCGAAGCGCACCGCCATTTCGTCGTGCCCCATCGCGCGAGCGAGGACGATCAGCTCGTCCCATGCCGCGTTGTCCGCGAGCTCGGCCACCAGGATCGCGTGCAACGACTGGTTGATGGTGGTCTTCGGATCGGTGACCACCTGCATCAGGCCCATGGACTCGACGCCGGCGACGTCGGCGCACGGGGTCTGCGTTGTCGGATCGCCGCCCAGCTGCTCGATGCTCTCCTTCACCAGCGCGAAATGCTCCGCCTCCTCTTGCTGGAAGCGGCGCAGTTGCTCGAGAGAGACCGCTGCGGCACCCTCGTGCGGCGCTTCGCATTTGGCGATCAGAGCCGCGTACAGGCGCGTTCCGGTGCGCTCGAAGGCGAGGCGCTCGCCCAGCTTGTCCAGGAACACCTGGGGGCGCTTGCCCGCCATCATCTTGATTCCCGATTTGATGGCGCCCTTCACCGTGGCCGGGGGCGGCATCGTGCCGACCGGATCCGCTTCGGCGATGTACGTGGCGCGCATCGCGTTCGCGACGGCCTCGTCCCCGTCCGAGCTCGGCTGCGTAAGCTCGGTCACTTCGACCATCTTCTTCATGTGCACCGGGGAGACCTGCAACCCGGTACGGTTCATTCCCAGCTCGGTCCTGTTTTCCATGGAATCTCCGTGATCAGTAGTTGACGACCTTGAGGGTGAGCTCGGTGCCCGGCGCCCAGCGGTAACCCGCAGCGACGATCTGCGACGGAGAACCCTCGGAATTCATCTGCTTGCGGTAGGCGATCGAGCCCGCGGGCTCGTCTTTCTTGACGACGAAGTCCGGGCCGTCGGCGCGCAGGTCGACTTCTTCCGCGAGCACCTGGCGGACGAACTCCCTCTGGCTCTCGAACTTGATCGGCTCCGGCATCATCTCCGGCAGGACCTCCGCCGGATCGCGCCGCTCGACCTCCTTGAAGAGGTCGCTCACGAAGTTGAGGTGGCCGAGCTCGTAGTCGAGGAAGCGTTCCCAGATCGCCTTGATGCGCGGATTCTTCTCCTGCTGCACGCATCCGTAGTAGTTGTAGACCTCGCACGCCTCGTGCAACAGCCACTTCTCCATCCAGCTCTCGTTGGGATCGATGATCGATTCGTACTGGGTGACGTGCTGCTCCTCGATGGATGCGATCTCCGCGTAGAGCTGGCGCGCGATGGGATCCGCATATGTGGGGCCGACGTTCATGTAGAAGTTGTGCGTCTGTTGCTCGCCGGCCATGATGGTGAGCGCGTGCAGCTTCGACAACGGTGCGGCCGTGGTGCGGTCGTAGGGGGCGCGCAAGTCATCGATCGGATCGCGATGCTCGTCCACCGTCGGGCGGCCGGGCAGGATGTCGGTATAGCTCTGCAGGATGTTGTTGGCGTCCTTGCCCTCGAGCCGGTCCATGAGGGCCGTGTATCGATACATGTGATCGAAGTCCTCGAGCAGGCCGAAGCGGTAGACCTGCGCGAGATAGGGGTCGGGCTCGGTCTGTGCGACCGCTGCGGTGACCTCGATCGCTACCTGCTCGTAGCCGATGGTGGTCTCGAGCGTGGAGTGATCTGCCCCGAGGAGCCAGTTGACCATCGTTGCCTGGTGCTGCTCCTTGCGCCGTACCTGCGCGAGGGCAAGCTGCAGCTTGCCGTTCATGCGGGCGGCCGAATGCTGGAAACGGATGGCCTCGGCCTCGACGCCGTTCATCAGGATCACCATCACGCGGGTGAACGCATCGTCGTCCAGCTTGCTGATCGGTTTCTGCACCAGGTCGCGCCAGGTGAAGCGCTGCTTGTCCAGCGGTGTGCCGCGGGTCGTGAATAACTTGTTTGGCATGGGATTCCTTTCGCGTGACGGAAGGAAGCCTGCTGCAAGAGTCGTTCCCGGAGATCGGCGCCCGCCGAGCGCGGATTGCGCGCATCATCGCGAGCGCGCGCGGCAATCGCTACTGACGTCGAAGCGCGATCGGCAACACTGCCCGATCAGGCGGCCTTCTTGTTTTTTGCCGCTTTCGTCTTGGGTCGCGCCGGCGCCTTCTTGGCCTTCACGGGCTTGCCGGATTTTGCCGCGAGAAGATCGACCGCTTCCTCGAGCGTCACGGTAGCGATCATGTCCTTGTCGGGCAGTGTCGCGTTTACCTTGCCGTGCTTCACGTACGGGCCGTACTTGCCCGAATACAGCGCGACCGGCTGGTCGTCGGAAGGATGCTTGCCCAGCACCTTGAGGGCGCCGCGGGCACTGAACGACTTGGGCTCCTTCAGCAGCGCGACGGCGCGCTCGAGCGCGATATCGAAAACGTTCTCTTCCTTCGGGATCGATTTGAACTGGCCGTCGTGGCTCACGTAGGGGCCGAATCGGCCGATGGCGGCGACTACCTTCTTGCCGCCCTCGGGATGCGGGCCGAGATCGCGCGGCAGCGCCAGCAGCTTGGTGGCGATCTCCATGTTCACGTTATCCGGCTGGATGTTCTTCGGCACGGAGACGCGCTTGGGCTTCTTTTCGCCCTCCATCTCTCCCAGCTGGATGTAGGGACCGAACGGCCCCTGCAGCAGCTGCACCAGCAAGCCGGTCTTCTCGTCGGTGCCGATCTCACGCTTCGCGGCCTCGCCGCCTTCTACGCCGTCGAGGTTGCGCGTGTAGTCGCACTCCGGGTAGCCGGTACAGCCGATGAAGCGCCCACGACGACCAAGGCGGATGGTGAGCGGGTGGTTGCCGCACTTGGGGCAAGTCTCGTCCATCGCTTCCTGGGTGACGTCCTTGCGCTGGACCGATTCCTTCTCCTCGATCTGCGCCGAGAAATCCTTCCAGAAACGTTCCAGGACCGGCAGCCATTCCTCCTTTCCGTTGGAGATGTCGTCGAGCTCGTCCTCCATCTTCGCGGTGAACTCGTAATCGACCCAATGGGCGAAGTGCTCCGTGAGGAACTTGTTCACGACCCGGCCGACGTCGGTCGGCTGGAAGCGCTTCTTGTCGAGCGTCACGTACTCGCGGTTGACCAGCGTGGAGATGATGGATGCGTAGGTCGACGGGCGGCCGATGCCGTATTGCTCCAGCGCCTTGACCAGGCTCGCTTCCGAGAAGCGCGGCGGCGGCTGGGTGAAGTGCTGCTCGCCGTAGAGCTTGCGGATCGCGACGGATTCGCCTTGCTCGAACGCGGGCAGGCGCTTGTCCTCTTCCTCGACGGCGTCGTCCTGGTCTTCGTGGTACACGGCGAAGAACCCGGGGAACACCATCGTCTGGCCGGTGGCGCGGAATACGTTGCCTGCCGGACCGACGGCGAAGTCCACCGCCACGGTGTCGAACTTGGCGGGCGTCATCTGCGACGCGATGGCGCGCTTCCAGATCATTTCGTAGAGCTTGCGCTGCTCGTCGTTGAGGTAACGCGCGACCGACTCCGGCGTGCGCGCGATCGACGTGGGACGGATCGCCTCGTGGGCCTCCTGGGCGTTCTTCGAGCTGCTGCGATATTCGATCGGCGCCTTGGGCAGGTAGTCGGCCCCGTAATTCTTGGTGATGAAGCCGCGCATCTCGGTCACGGCCTCCTTGGAAAGCGTGACCGAGTCCGTCCTCATGTAGGTGATGAGGCCGGTGACCGAGTTGCCCACGTTCACGCCTTCGTAAAGGCTTTGCGCGACCTTCATCGCGCGGTCGGTGGAGAAACCCAGCTTGCGCACCGCCTCCTGCTGCAGCGTGGAGGTGGTGAAGGGGGCAGCCGGCGAGCGCAGCTTGCGCTTCTTCTCGATCTCCTTGACCTGCGCCGAACCCTTCCCGTGCGCCTCCAGGAATGCGCGAATCTCGGCCTCGCGCTCCGCGTTGCCGACCGCGAACTGGTCGAGCTTCTCGCCGTTGAAATGGGTGAGCTTGGCGATGAATCCGACGCGGTCCTTCTCGCCCTCGAAGTGGATGGTCCAGTATTCCTGCGTCTTGAACTTCTCGATCTCCAGCTCGCGCTCCACGATGAGGCGCAGCGCCGGGCTCTGCACCCGCCCCGCGGAGAGGCCGCGACGGATTTTCTTCCACAGGAGAGGCGACAGGTTGAAGCCGACGAGGTAGTCGAGCGCGCGCCGCGCCTGCTGCGCGTTCACCAGCTCCATCGAGATGGTGCGGGGATGGGCCACCGCGTCCTTCACCGCGCCTTCGGTGATCTCGTAGAAGACCACGCGCTTCAGCTTCTTGTCCTTCAGCGCCTTGCGCGACTTGAGGATCTCCGAGAGATGCCACGCGATCGCCTCGCCTTCGCGGTCCGGGTCCGTCGCGAGCATGACGATGTCTACGTCCTTCACGGCCTTCGCGATGGCGTCGACGTGCTTCGAATTTCGGTCGATCAACTCGTACTTCATCTTGAAGTTGTCGTCCGGATCCACGGCGCCGGTCTTGGGGACCAGGTCGCGCACGTGGCCGTACGACGCAAGGATTTCGAAGTCCTTGCCGAGATACTTCTTGAGAGTCTTTGCCTTGGAGGGCGACTCGACGATCAGCAGATGCGAGGGCATTGAGGGGCCTGGTTGGCTTTTTTCATTCTATAACGCGAGCGCTCAATGCCCGGCGCGCTGGAACCATCCGCCGGGAAGCGCCACGATGCGTCCTTCCACTTCGAGCTGCGAGAGCCGCGCCGCGATGCTCGCGGCGGGAAGCCCGGTGTCCTCGGCAAGCTGGTCGAGGCATACGGGTTGGTGGGGGATCACGGCGAGCAACTCTTCCGCGGGCGACATTCCTTCAGATGCGGGCGCCGGCGGCAGGTTTCCATCCCACCCCAGCTCGGCCAGCACGTCCTCGGCCTTCTCCACGAGCTTGGCGCCCTGGCGGATGAGCTCGTGGCATCCCTTCGACAACGGCGAGTGGATCGACCCGGGAATCGCGAAAACGTCGCGGCCCTGGTCCGCCGCCTCTCGCGCGGTGATGAGCGAGCCGCTGGACTGCGCCGCCTCCACCACCAGCACGCCGCGCGACAAGCCACTGATCAGACGATTGCGGCGCGGGAAGTTCCCCGCCACCGCAGGCGAGCCCGGCGGAAACTCCGTGAGCAGCGCGCCGATGCGCGCGAGCTCATTCGCGAGGTCTTCGTTGCGCCGCGGATAGATGATGTCGGGGCCCGTGCCCAGGACGGCCACGCTCGAGCCGCGTCCCGCGAGCGCGCCCCGATGCGCCGCCGCGTCGATGCCGAGCGCCATGCCGCTTACGACGCATAGGCCCGCCTCCGAGAGCGCGAACGCGAATTCCTCCGCATCACGAATGCCGCGCGGTGTGGCGTTGCGGCTGCCGACGATCGCGATCGACGGCGCGTCGAGAAGCTCGATCCGGCCGCTCACGTACAGCACGATGGGGGGGTCCGCGATGTTCAGCAGCGATTGCGGATAGCGCGGATCGCCGAGCGCCAGCAAGTGATGATGCGGCTGCTGGAGCCAACGCGTTGCGGCATCCAGCACGCGGGGAGCGGGTCCGCTAGTGAGCGCTTCCGCCACGGATGCGCCGACATGCCTTGCCAACTCCGCCGAGCTCGCCGCAAAAATATCTTGCGGCGACTGGTAGAGGCGCAACAGGCGGAGCTGCAGCCGCGGTGCCACGCGTGGCACGAGTGTGAGGCGCAGCCAGGGCAGGAAGTCTGGTTGGAGCAGCGGGGTGTCGGTGAGCACGGCGGAAGGGGGGGCGCGGGGACGGGGAGGATGCCCGATAAACGGCGGCCCGTCACGCCGCGCTGACGCGCGCCAACAAAAAAGGGGCCGAAGCCCCTTTCTGCTGAAGCGTAACGCTTACGGCGTCTGCACGATGTCGCCGACATAGATGGGACGCGTGCTCCGCATCACCATCGCGTACGACATTTTGTCGAACACACGGAAGACGAATACCAGGCCGTTGCGCTCGTCCGGCAGGCGCAGCGGCCCATCGGCGATGGCGACACCGGTCGCGCCCGCGACCGATGACCCCGGGGAATCCGGCACCACGGGGTTGGGACGGATGTTCAGGCCCGACATCCAGCGCGAGTCGGAGAAAGAGGCCGCGCGGCCCGACGCATTCACCACCTGCCCGCGGCGGAAGCTGGCCAGCACGTGCCCAACTTCGAGCCCGTCGCGCGCGCCGCGGTTGAGCGCGACGATCTGGTATTGACCCACTTCCGAGACGCCACCGTCCACGGACATGATCACGCCGCGGATCGGCTTGGAAGGCGCGCGCGGCATGTAGGTCGGGTAGGCGCTCTCGCGAGCAGGCATGAGCCGGTCGCCGCGGTTGATTTCCTGGCGAGCCTTGACCACGTCCAGCGTGGTCGGGGTGCCGAAGCGCCGTACGCGGGCATCGCCAACGTACTTCGCCTCATACCCGAGGATCTCGCCGCTGTCAGGGTCGCGCAGGGCGGTCCCAGGGCGGAACACCTGCCAGTTGAGTGCGTCGCCGCTGCCGATGCGATCCGCGTAAGCCGAATCGCCGGCCGCGATGATCACGCGGCTCTCCTCCGTCGCCACGATCGTCGGCGCCGTTTCCAGCCCGCCCGCCTCGATCACCAGCGGCTGCGACAGGAAGGGTCCGATGACGGAGCCGGGGATGCTGGGAATCGCTTCCTCGAGCTTCTCGATGCGGATCCGTGGCTCGATCTTCACCACGTTGCCTTCGGCATCCCGCATCGTGCCGCCGCTTGCGCCGCTGCCCGCGAGCGACAGGCTCGGGGAGTCGCCGGAGCGGTCGAGGCGGATCACGTCACCCGGGTAGATCCAGTGGGGGTCCTTGATCTGCTCGCGGTTGATCTGCCACACCTGCGGCCACTTCCACGGATCCTTGAGGAACTTGCCGGCGATGCCCCAGAGGGTGTCGCCCTTCTGCACCGTGTATTGATCCGGCGCGTCAGCCTGGATGTCGGCCTGGGTGACGCGCGAAGGGGCGGTTTGCGCGTCTTTTTGGCCAATTTTCGCCGAAGAAGCCGGCATTCCATCAGCCAGGACCCCCCCCGGAACCAAACTGGCCAGGGCGACGACTAAAGATATAATTGTCTTTCGCATGGCGTTGCTCACTTGTGGATATGGAGCTCGGGACCCATATTCGGAAAAAGGGTTACGCGACCTTTTTCATGTAGTGCAGTAAATTCTGCACATAATTTATTCAATTAGCAAGCTTTTATGGCCATTCTCGAGATCCTCCAGTACCCCGACTCC
>DATLEL010000085.1:0-2093 GCA_035525255.1 Usitatibacter sp. | reverse complement strand
GACTGCGGGCGCCATGGGCCCTTCGGACCTGCTGGTGGTGGTCCTCATCGCGGACGCGGTGCAGAACGCGATGTCCGGCAGCTACGAATCCATCACCGAGGGCGCCATGCTCGCCTTCGTGATCTTCGGCTGGGCGACGCTCATCGACTGGCTGGACTACAAGTTTCCCGACCTGCACATCGCCGAAGCGGCGCCGAAGACGCTGGTGCTCAATGGCAAGTTCATGCGCAAGAACATGGCGCGCCAGCTGGTGACGGAGGAGGAAGTGCTGGCGCAACTTCGCCAGCACGGCCAGGAATCACCGCAAGCCGTTGCGCGCGCGGTGATGGAGGGCGACGGCCACATCAGCGTGATACTGAAGAACCGCGGGGAAGTGCAACCCGCGGATCCTCGCAAGCAGGCCTGAGCCCTACTTGATCACGTAGCCCGAGCCGCCTTCGCCGACCCAACCCGAGTTGGCAACCAGGCTGTTGTATTCGACCGCATCGATGGTCCAGTGATGCAGCCCCGGCAAGCCCGGATAGGTGAGGCGATAGAGCTGCGTCGCGCCGGTGGTGTTCGTGGGCAGGATGTAGCCGTCGATGCCCTCGGCTTGCCAGCCCGCGCTCACCCGCAGGGTGTTGTACTCGTTGGCATCCGTGGTCCAGTGATGCCAGCGCGTCACGGTGTTGTAGAGCCGGTAGTACGGCACCGCGGTCACGCCGTTGAACGAGCCCGGATTGTTCAGCACCTTGCCGACCGTGCCCTCCTGCACCCAGGTGCCGACCTGCGCGCCGAGCGTGTTGTACTCGTTCAGGCTCGTGGTGAAGTGGTGCTCCTTGGTGACGTCGCTGTAGAGGCGATAGCGCGGGACGGCAACGCCCGGGGGCGCCGGGGCGACGGCGACCGAGGCCGCCGGCCCCGGAGACGCGGAGATGCCGAAGCGCATCGCGCCCGCGCCGGCTTCCGCCGCACCGACGTCAGGACCCGCGCCGCTGAAGGAATCGTTGAAGTTCGCGAGGCGCATCGCCTGGTCGTATCCCGGCGTGCCCGCGGCGAGCGCGTACTGGCCGCCCGATTCGCTTTGCCAACCGTTGCCCGCCGCATAGGAAGGCGTCGCCTGGATGCCGCCCGTCACCGAAGCGCCGAACGAGCCGCTGTGCATGTCAGAAGCGAAGTCGTTGCCGACGCCGATGTCGTAGACCGCCGTCCAGTTGCGCCACGTGTGATAGATGTTGTTGCGCGAGACCGTGTTGTTCAGCACGCGCCCGCCGCCGTTGCCGCTGGGGCCGGTCGAGCCGCCCAGCGTGTAGCTCGCGCCGGAGCCCACGGCCTGCAGCATGGTGTTGTGGAAGAGGTAGCGGCGCCCGTCGCCGAAGGAAGGGTTCGATCCCGCCTTGAACATCGCCTGGCGATCGTCCTGGTCGAGGGGCGTCTTCTCGAGGATGCGGCCGCGGTTCCACACGTTGCGAAAGATGTAGAGCGGGCCCACGCTGGTCACGGACGATGCGACACCCGTGCCCGTCTGGTCCATGTAGTTGCCCCAGATGCGCACGTTGTTGTTGCCGCCCTCGGCCTCGATCGCGTCATCCCAGGCGTGCGACAGGTCATTGCCGTAGATGTCGCTGTCCGAGTTCGGGAAGCCGGTCGTCGACTGGTTGTCCTCGCCGCCGATGATGTCGTTGAAGTACTTCCCGCTCGTGCTGAAGATCTCGTTGTGGCGGATCACGTGGTTGCCGCCGCAGTAGCTGAGCGTCACCGCCTGCGGGCCTTCAGGATGGCCGTCGGACCAGCTGTTGGCGCCATAGCGCGGATCGTGGATCTCGTTGCGCTGGATGGTCACGCGCGTAAGCGTGGGCGACGAGCAGACCGCGCGTACGGCGGAGTCGAGGTCCATCCCCCAGGCGCCGCTACGCTGACGTCCCCAACCGGTGATCTCGTTGTCCTCGATGATCACGTCGGTCACGTTCGGCGCGATGCGGATCGCGTCTTGTTTCGCGTTCGCGAGCTTCAGTCCGCGCACGATCACGTACGACGCATTCACGCTCACGTTGAATTGCGCGTTGTTACCGGCATCGAGCACTGCACCTGAAGCGCCCTGGTAGACGACGTAG
>DATLEL010000056.1:0-2009 GCA_035525255.1 Usitatibacter sp. | reverse complement strand
GCGCGGGCGATCTCTTCCTTGAACGCTGCCTCGACACGCGCCACGTTGGCGGGTGCGGCGATGGCGTAGGCCGAGAAAGCGCCGGCGCGGTCGGTGGCCCCCACCGCGAGGTCGGAGCCCACGCCGTAGGAGAGCCCGTCCTTCTGGCGGATGCGGGCGCCGAGGCGCGAATCGAAGCCCGCGCCGCCGCCGAGGATGTAGTTCGCGACATAGAGCGCCGGATAGTCCGGATCGTCGTCGCGCATCTCGATGTTCTGGCGCGCGAGGAACACCGCATTCTCCTTGTCGGGCGTGGCGATGGAGAGGTTCGCCGGCGCCACCTCACGGTGCTCGTTGGTGACGAGCTGGTACGGGACCGTGGGCTTCCAGTCCGCGAAGAGCTCCTTCACCAGCGCGAGGGTCTGCGCCTCGTCGAAGTCGCCGACGATGACTACCTCGGCCCGCTGCGCGCCGTAGAACTCGCGGTGGAAGCGCTTGGCGTCCTCGAGCTTGGCGGCCTTCGTCTCCTCCAGCGATTCCTCGAGCGTCGGCGAATAGCGCCAGTCGCCCTGCGGGTAGAAGTTGAAGTGCTTCGACAACGCGTCGCCGGCGCGCGCTTCGGGCTCGGAGAGCTGCGCCATGAGCCCGGTGCTGATCTGGTTGCGCAGCTGCTCGAACTCGGTCTCTTCCCAGCGCGGCTCACGCAGCACGTGCACCGCGAGGCGCAGCGTGCCCTCGAGGTTGGCGCGCGTGGTCTGCAGCGAGGCCGACGGGCCGGCGACGCGGCCGGACACCTTGAGGCGATCCCACTCATCGGAGAGTTGCGAGCGCGTGAAGCGCGTGGTGCCGCGGGACAGCATGCGTCCCGCCATGGAGGCGTTGGTGCGTTGGCCGAAGAGCGCCTTCTCGTTGCCGAGGTGAAGCGAGATCGAGACGTTGACGGTCTCGCCGCGGTTCTTCTTCTGCAGCAGCGCCACCTTGACGCCGCCGAACTCCATCCGCTTGGTGCGGCGGTCGATGTTGTCCTGGGACGGGTCGAACGACTCCGCGCTGCCGGTGACCTGCTTCGGCTTGAAGTCCTTCATCACTTCGGCGACCTTGGGCGTGGCCGGGATGTCGGCGCGCATCGGGTTGTCCTCGGGGAGGAAGGTGCCCACGGTGCGGTTGTCGCGCCGGTAGTAGGCGGCGGCCACGGAGGCGACCTGCTCGGCGGTGACCTTCTCGAGGTCGTCCCGCGCCAGGAAGAAGAGCCGCCAATCGCCGAGCGCGATGTATTCCGAGAGCTGCACGCCGAGCGACTCGTGGTTGGCGAGCGTCTTCTCGATGGCGTTCATGAAGCCCACGCGCGCGCGGTCCATCTCCTCCTTGGTGGGCGGCGTGAACCCCTCAACGATGCGGATGATCTCGTCGCGCACGGGCTCGACGGCGTCGCCCTTCTTGACCACCGCGCCGTACACCGTGATGCCGGGATGCTTGCCCATCACCGGGAAGCCGAACACCTGCGCGGCCTTGCCGGTCTCGACCAGCGCTTTGTGCAGCCGCCCGGTAGGCACCTGCGACAGGATGGTGCTGGAGAAGCCGAGCGCGTCCGTGTCGACGTGCAGGTTCGACGGGACCTTGTAGGCGACGGCCACGATCTGGATGTCGCCCTTGCGGCGCACGGTGTACTCGCGCGGGCCGTCCTGCTGCGGCTCGACGGTCCATTCCGGCGGCAAGGTGCGCTTCGGCCTGGGAATCGGGCCGAAGTGGCGCGCGATGAGCGCGAGCGCTTTCTCCTCCTCGAACTTGCCGGCGATCAGCAGCACCGCGTTGTCCGGCTGGTAGTAGGTGCGATAGAACGCCTGCAGGTTCTCGATGCGGACGTTCTCGATGTCGCTGCGGTTGCCGATGGTGGAGCGGCCGTAGCTGTGCCAGTCGAACGCCATGCTCTGCAGCCGCTTCAGCATCACGCCGAAGGGCGAGTTCTCGCCCGACTCGTATTCGTTCCTCACCACCGTCATTTCGCTATCGAGGTCCTTGCGGGCGATGAA
>DATLEL010000052.1:0-10920 GCA_035525255.1 Usitatibacter sp. | reverse complement strand
CGCGAGGCGGCCTCGTCGATGAGGTCGATGGCCTTGTCGGGCAGGAAGCGGTCGGTGATGTAGCGATGCGAGAGCTCCGCCGCGGCGACGATCGCCGGGTCGGTGATGGTCACGCCGTGGTGCACCTCGTACTTCTCCTTCAGGCCGCGGAGGATCGCGATGGTGTCCTCGACCGAGGGCTCGTCCACGAGCACCTTCTGGAATCGGCGCTCGAGCGCGGCATCCTTCTCGATGTACTTGCGGTATTCGTCGAGCGTGGTGGCGCCGACGCAATGCAGCTCGCCGCGCGCGAGCGCGGGCTTCAGCATGTTGCCCGCGTCCATGGCGCCTTCGGCCTTGCCCGCACCGACCATGGTGTGCAGCTCGTCGATGAAGACGATGGTCTGGCCCTCGTCCTGCGAGAGCTCCTTCAGCACGCTCTTCAGCCGCTCCTCGAACTCACCGCGATACTTGGCGCCGGCGATGAGAAGCCCCATGTCGAGCGACAGCACGCGCTTGCCGCGCAGCCCGTCGGGCACCTCGTCGTTGACGATGCGCTGCGCGAGGCCTTCGACGATGGCGGTCTTGCCCACGCCGGGCTCGCCGATCAGCACCGGGTTGTTCTTGGTGCGCCGCTGCAACACCTGGATCACGCGGCGGATCTCCTCGTCGCGGCCGATGACCGGGTCGAGCTTGCCCATGCGAGCCCGCTCGGTGAGGTCGATGGTGTATTTCTTCAGCGCTTCGCGCTGGCCCTCCTGCTCCTGGTCGTGCACCGTCTCCGAGCCGCGTACCGCCTTGATGGCATCCTCGAGCGCGGCCGGGTTGGCGCCGTGCTGCTTGAGGAGACGGCCGACTTCGCCCTTGTCCTTCACGGCGGCGAGGAGGAAGAGCTCCGACGAGATGAATTGGTCGCCACGCCGGGTGGCTTCCTTGTCGGTGAGGTTGAGGAGGTTGTTCAAGTCGCGGGATACGGATATGTCGCCGCCGTTGCCTTCGACTTTCGGCAGACGCGCGATCGATTCCTCCAGCGCCTTCCGCAGGGGCGCCACGTTCGCGCCGGCGCGTTGCAGGATCGAGGCGGTGCCGCCGTCCTCCTGGGCAAGCAGCGCCAGCAGCAGGTGCTGGGGTTCGATGAATCCATTGTCGTGCGCGAGGGCCTGGCTCTGGGCGTCCGCCAGCGCCTGCTGGAACTTGGTGGTCAGCTTGTCGATTCGCATGGTTTCCTACCCTGGAAAATGGGCTCCTGGGGAAAAGATGAGGCATGCCCCTTGGTTTTCAAGGGATATTGGACCGGTTTTGCCGGGTTCGGTGCCTGCGGCGGGGTGCCGTAGAATCGAAGGCATGTCCGACGCACACCACCTGCTGGAAGAGGTCGTCACCGCCGACGTCACCCGCGCCCTCGCCGAGGACGTGGCGGGCGGCGACCTGACCGCCCGCCTGATCCCGGAATCCCGCGGCGCGCAGGCGCGCCTCATGACTCGCCAGGATGGCGTGCTCTGCGGGGTGGAGTGGTTCAACCGCACCTTCGACGAGCTCGACCCGGAAGCGGAGATCTTCTGGCACCACAAGGACGGCGACGAGATCGTGGCCAACTCCTCCCTGTGCGAAGTCGAAGGGCATGCGCGGGCGATGCTGACCGCCGAGCGTACCGCGCTCAACTTCGTGCAGCTGCTATCCGGGGTCGCCACCAAGGCGCGCCAGTACGTGAAGGCAATCGAAGGCACCCGCGCCCGCATCTACGACACGCGCAAGACGCTGCCCGGGCTGCGCCAGGCGCAGAAATACGCGGTACGCGCGGGCGGCGCCCAGAATCACCGCATCGGCCTCTACGACGGGATCCTCATCAAGGAAAACCACATCGTGGCGGCCGGCGGCATTCGCCAGGCCGTGCAGCGGGCGCTGCACGACGTGCCGCAAGACACGATGCTGCAGGTCGAAGTCGAATCGCTCTCCCAGCTGGGCGAGGCGCTCGACGCCGGCGCGAAACTGATCCTGCTCGACAATTTCGACCTGCCGCGGATGCGGGAGGCGGTCCAGGTGGCCGGCGATCGCGCCGAGCTGGAAGCCTCCGGCGGCATCACGCTGCAGAACGTGCGCGACATCGCGCAGACGGGCGTCCACCGGATTTCCGTGGGCTCGCTCACCAAGGACATAAAGGCGCTCGATCTATCGATGCGCTTCATCCATCACTGATGCTCGCCCGTATACACCCGAAGGATCGACCCTACATGCGTCTTACCGCCCCCGTTTCGCGGCTGCTCCTGCCGCTCGCCGCCTGCGCCCTCCTCGCCGGCTGTGCCGGCATCGGCCCGCAGCAGTCCTCTGATCCCTGGGAAGGGATGAACCGCAAGACCTTCGCATTCAATGACGCGCTCGACCGCGCGGTGCTGAAGCCCGTGGCCACCGGCTACGTGAAAGTCGTCCCCGCATTCGCCCGCGAGGGAGTGAGCAACTTCTATTCGAACCTCGAGGACGTCGGCACAAGCCTCAACAACCTCCTCCAGGGCAAGCCGAAGGAAGGGCTGGTGGACGCCGGGCGCTTCGTGATCAACACCGTCTTCGGCGTGTTCGGCCTTTGGGACGTCGCCACGCCCATGGGGCTTGAAAAGCATTACGAGGATTTCGGCCAGACGCTCGGCGTGTGGGGCATGCAGCCCGGCCCGTACCTGGTGCTGCCGCTCTTCGGGCCCAGCACCGCGCGCGATGGTCCGGCGAAGCTGGTCGACCCGAGCTGGTACTACAGCACCGCCATCGACAACAACACCGTCTACTGGAGCTTCTGGACGCTCGGCATCGTGAATACCCGCGCGGGGCTCCTGCAGGCCGAGGGCCTCGTCAACGACGCCGCGATCGACCGGTACCAATTCATCCGCGACGCCTGGCTCCAGCGGCGCCGCAGCCAGGTCTACGACGGCAGTCCGCCACGCATCAAGGAGGAGGAATGACCATGCGCAAATACATCCACGCGCTGTTGCTGGGCCTGCTGCTGGCCGCTGGAAGCGCCCGGGCCAATTTCCACTTGTGGTCGATGCAGGAGCTGTACTCGAACGCCGACGGGTCGGTGCAGTTCCTCGAGCTGCGCGCGCTCGCAGGCGGGCAGGAATTCCTCGGCGGCCACACGCTGACCAGCAGCTCCGCGGGTGTGGAGCATTCGTTCGTCTTCCCGTCGAGCCTTCCCGGCGACACCAGCGGCAAGACGATGATCATCGGCACCCAGGGCTTCGCCTCACTCAACATCGTGACGCCGGACTACATCGTCCCCAACGGCTTCTTCTTCAAGGGCGGCGGCGTCATCAACTTTTCCGAGGTCGATATCTGGATCCACGGCCCGATTCCGGATGGCACGCTTTCGCTCAGCCGTGACGGCTCCACCGCCACCAATTCGCCCAAGAACTTCCAGGGGACCGCGGGCAGCGTGCCCTCGTCCACCCCGCAGGCGTCGTTCAACGTCCACGGGCTCTGGTGGAACGATCCCGACAACAGCGAAGCCGGCTGGGGCGTGAACCTGAGCCACCACGGCAACATCGTGTTCCTCAGCTGGTTCACCTACGACACCGCCGGGACGGCGATGTGGCTCTTCATGTCGAACGCCGCGCGCACCGCCACCAACACCTACTCGGGCGAGATCTACCGTTCCACCGGCGCCCCCTTCGATGCCTACAATCCCGCGAGCTTCAATCTCGGCCCGAGCGTCGGCACCGGCACGCTCACCTTCTCGGACGAGGGGCATGGGCGGTTCTCGTACATCGTGAATGGCATCTCGCAGAGCAAGAACATCAAGCGGTACATCTTCGGCCCGTTGCCCACCTGCGACCAGAGCGGCGCCGCGGCGACCAACTTCACCGACCTGTGGGGCCTCACCAGCGAGGCCGGCTGGGGCGTGAACGTGGTGCAGCAGAACAACATCGTGTTCGCGTCGTGGTTCACTTATGCCGCGGATGGCCGTGGCACCTGGTTCTTCGGCTCGGGCCTCACGCGCACCAGTGGCAATACCTTCACGGGTGATCTCTTCCGCGCTTCGAGCGGACCCGCCTTCAACACCAACAATTGGAGCGCGACGCCCGTGGTGGCGCCCAAGGTCGGCACCGCAACGCTGAACTTCACCGGGCCGTCCACGGGGACCTTCAGCTACACGGTGGATTCGGTGACGCAGACGAAGAACATCGCCCGCAACGTGCACGCCGCGCCGCCCACCACCTGCAGATGACGCTCGGGCAGAAGCTCGCCATCGTCTTCTTCGCATTCGTCACGATCCTGGTGATCGTGATCTACATGGCTTTCCGCGAGCGCCGCCTGGGCAGCACCATCGCCCAGGACGACGCGGCGGCGCAGCAGGCGTCGGATGCACGGGTCCTGGTGGTGATTTTCTCCGCCATCTTCGGCGGCATGGTCCTCACGCTGCTGGTGGCGTGGCTGGTGTTTTTCTAGCTACTTCGGCCGGCGGCCGACGAACCACCCGATCAGGCCCAGCACCAGGGCGATCGCGCCGAGCACCAGCAGCGCGAGGGTCTGCACGTTTACCGGTGACAATTCCTCGCGGCGACTCTCCGACGCGAAGGTGAGCGCATCGGTGTCATCCGGCAGCGTGCCGATCGTGGACACAGCGCCCGTCGCGGTATTGATGGTCACGAGTCGCGTCAGCGCGGGAGCCCCCGCGTTGGAGTTCACCGCGAGCAGCAATCCCGAAGGCGTGAACGAGAGGGAATTGATCCCCGACGGGAAAGGCGCGCCGGACAGCTGTGGCCCGGTTTTCACCGTGCCGGTGGCCATGTCCACGGTGTCCAGGGTACCGCCCGCCCCCGAAGGCGTGATGTAGGCGGTACTTGCCCCATCGATTGCGAGTCCTGCCGGGGCGCCTGATCCACGCGGCTGACCGATGGGAGTGATGGCGCCGTTGGAGACGTTCACGATGCCGAGCTGGCTGGTGCCTGGCAGCCACGCGAACAGGATTCCCGCACGGTTGAACGAGATGTCCGATGCCGGATAGCGCAGGTCCCCCACCAGCTGCGCGCGGCCGGTCGTGGGCTCCACCGTAACCAAGCTCGTGGGACTGTTGGGCGAGCCCGGGGGGGTGACGCCGTAGAACACGCCCGTCTGCGGGTGCACGGCGAGGCCCGTGATCCCGATGGGCTGTGTGCCATTGAGGCGCAGGGGCGCGACAAACACCGCGGAGCCGCTGGCGAGATTGACGGTGTAGAGGCTCCCCGCGATACCTTCGCTGCCGCTGGCAGCGCCGCTGCGGAAGCTCGCCGCGTAGAGCGTCTGCGCGCTGCCGACACCCGGAATGAGCGTGGCCGCGACGATCGCCGCGCCCGCCATCCACCGCGCCCAGAGCATTGCTTTTCTCCCATGGCCCCTTCATTCGAAGGCCTCGCCCCGAATCTTACGTGGCGGGTCGTGCCGGGGCAATCACTGTGTCGGACTGGACCGACTCGCGCTCCGCGCTTATTCGGTCGTCGGGCTGCTCAACACGGCCACATGAAGGCGCTCGCCTGCGACGCGTGTAGCCCGCGCGCTACAAAGCGTCGCCGCGACGGCCGCTTGGCTTACCGGTTTTCCAGAAGCGAGGCATGGGCACTTTGCTTGCGCCCACCGGGCTGCATCCGCATCGCACAAACGCAGGCTGCGCCCTTTAAAACAAGGGCATGCGAAATGCCCTTTGCAATACTGTCCTCGCCCTCGCGATCCTCGCGCCGCTCAGCGCGCAATCGGCGCCGCCGTGCGCGGAGGGCAAGCCCGATTTCCTGGTGCGCTCGGACCCCACCATCGCACCCGTGCATCCCGCGGATTGTTCGACCACCACCCAGAGCCCGCCGGAATTCGTCTGGCCGCCGCAAGGTGGCCAGAACAAATACACGCTCCTGCTCACCCATCCCGACGGGCGGACGGAAAGCCGCGAGACGACGGCCAACTGGGTGCTGTGGGATCGTGCGCTCCCCCCCGGCACGTATGCGTGGACCTTGAAGGTGGCGGGCACCGCGAAGGAAACCAGCCGCACGCGCAAATTTACGATAGCCCCCGACGCGGTTCCGTTCGTCGTCCCGACCGGCGACAAGCTGGTGCAACAGGCGCGGTCGGCCGCACGACCGCGCACGTGGAGCAGCGATCCCACGCATCCGCTCGCCGCGGTGCGATCGAAGCGCGCCGCCGCGTGGGGGGACCTGGTGAACGAAGTCGAGAACAAGATGCCCGCGCCGGTGCAGCCTGAACCCACGGCGACCTCCATCGGCTCCAACTATGAAGACACGGTCGCGGAGCAGAAGCGCACGCTGGGCGCGGCACTCGCGTGGGCGGTGACCCGCGACGCGCGCTTCGCGCGCGATGCAAAGCGCCGGCTGCTGGCACAGGCGCGCTGGAGCGCCACCGGGCCGCTCTCCTATGCGAACAACGACATGGGCAATCGCACGGTGGCGTGGACCCTCACGCTGGGCTACGACTGGATGTACGACCGGCTCGAGCCTGCCGAGAAGGCCGAGATCCTCGCCGCCATTCGGGCGCGCACGCAGCCCATGTACGCCGATGTGATCCCGCGCCTCGCCGGTTATCCCTACGATTCCCACGGCAACGTCACGCTCGCCATCGTGGCGGCCATCGCCGCGCTCACCGTGGGCGATATTCCTGAGGCCGATGCGTGGCTGCGCGACACGCTGCCGGTGGCGGTGATCTGGACCAGTCCGTGGGGCCACCAGGACGGCGGGTTCGCCAACGGCACGGCGCAGATGTTCTGGGACACGGGCAGCAACCTGCCCGCGTGGTACGTGCTGCGCAATGCCGCGGGCGTGGACCTGGCGCGCAAGGAATGGGTGCGCAACCACGCGCGCTTCATGGCGTATTTTTCGCCGCCGGGAGCGCCGGCCGGCAACTTCGGCGACGGCCAGGAGCTCGAGCTGGGCGAGCTCTCGTCGCGCGTCTCGAAGGCCCTCGCGCGTTTCGTGCAGGACCCGTTCTCGCGCTGGTATGCGCGCGCCACGAAGGGCGAGGATGCCTCGCGCATCGAGCTGATGCTCTCCCCGGTCGTGGACCTCGGCAATGCCTCGGTGCCCGATCGCGCAGCCAATGGCGCGGCCTTCCCTTCGGTCGGCTGGGTCGCGATGCATAGCCGCCTCGCCGATCCGCAACGCACCTCGGTGTACTTCAAGAGCAGCCCCTACGGCTCGTACAACCACGCGCACGCCGACCAGAACGGTTTCGTGATCGACCACAAGGGCGTGCGCCTTGCGACCTCCACCGGGTACTACGACGGGTACAAGACGCCGCACTGGAACCAGTGGTACAAGCAAACGCGCGCGGCCAACGCGATCACCTTCGACGGCGGGCAGGGCCAGGGCGTCAATGGACGCGAGTTCGCGGGGGAGATCGCGCAGTTCGAGTCGACGCAACGCTACGACGTCGCGATCGGCCGGGCCGAGAAGGCCTACGGCGGCGCGCTCACCAAGGCCACGCGCACCATGGTCTACCTGCGGCCGAACGTCGTGCTGGTCCGCGACGAGCTCGCGTCCGCCACGCCACGCAGCTGGGAATGGAACATCCACGCCGCGCAGCGCATGGAGGCCCGGGGCGATCGCGCCATCCGCATCCGTAACGGGCGGGAGCAGATGTGCGTGGAGATGCTTTCAGGCCCCGAGGTGAAGTTCGACCAGAACGACCACTTCGACGCGCCGCCTTCCGGCAAGGACATGCCCAACCAGTGGCACGGACGCTTCACCAGCGTGGAGAAGTCGAAGAGCGCCGAGTTCGTCGTGCTGATGCGCATCGGCAGCGACTGTCGCCGCGAAAACTCGGCCAAGGCGGCCAAGTCGCAAGCCGGATGGCGCGTCCAGGTGGACGGCACCACCGTGGCGCTCGACGGCGAGCGCGTGCAGGTCGAGGGCGCGCTGATGACGGCCGCGCTGCCGGAGCGCTAGTCGCGCGCCGCGATGTAGCGCTTGAGCGCCTCGACGTCGGGCGCCATGGATTCGAAGCGCTGCGGCAGCCCCTCGATTCCCTCCAGCGCGGCGGGGCGCGGAGCGTGCTCGCCCAGCGCCTCGACGATGGTCTCGTCGAACTTCACCGGCAGCGCCGTCTCCAGGCAGATCATCGGGTGGCGTGCCTCACGCACGCGCATCGCGATCTTCACGCCGTCGGCGGTATGCGGGTCGATGACCTCGCCGTATTTCTTCTTCACCAGGCGGATGGTCTCGATGCGATCCTGGTGCGTGCTGCGCCCCGAGGTGAACCCCGAGTCCTCGTCGATCTTCTCCCACGCGCGATCGGTGGAGAGGTCGAAGCCGCCCTGCTCGTCCACCTGGCGCCATAGCGCAGCCACTTTCTCGCCGTCCTGGTCGACCATGTCCCAGATGAAGCGCTCGAAGTTCGATGCCTTGGAGATGTCCATCGAAGGGCTCGAGGTGGCGTGGGTGTCGGCTGCCTTGCGCGGGCGATAGCGGCCGGTGCGGAAAAATTCGTCCAGCACGTCGTTCTCATTGGTGGCCAGCACCAGGCGGCGGACCGGCAGCCCCATCCGCTTGGCGACGTGGCCCGCGAAGATGTTGCCGAAATTTCCCGACGGCACCGCGAAGGAGACTTGCTCGTCGTTGGAGCGCGTCGCCGCGAAGTAGCCCTTGAAGTAATAGACGACCTGGGCCACTACCCGCGCCCAGTTGATCGAGTTCACCGCGCCGATGGCGTGCTTCGCCTTGAAGGCCGCATCCGCGTTGACTGCCTTCACCAGGTCCTGGCAATCGTCGAACGTGCCATCGATCGCGACGTTGTGGATGTTGGGGTCCTGGAGGGAATACATCTGCGCGCGCTGGAAAGCGCTCATGCGCCCCTTCGGCGACAGCATGAAGACGTTCACGCGCGACTTGCCACGCAGCGCGTGCTCCGCAGCGGAGCCGGTATCGCCGCTGGTGGCGCCGAGGATGTTGATGCGGCGGCCCTGGCGCTCGAGCACGCTTTCGAAGAGCGGGCCCAGCAGCTGCATCGCGATGTCCTTGAACGCGAGCGTGGGGCCGTTGGAGAGCCCGAGGATGTGCAGGTTGGGTTCGAGGGTGCGCAGGGGAGCCACTTCGGCCGTACCGAAGACCTCCTTGGTGTAGGTGCGCTGCACGATCGATTTGAGTTCCGCGCCGGGGAAGTCGTCGGCGAAGAAACGCAGGATCTCGAAGGCGAGCTGCGGATAGGCGAGATCGCGCATCGCATCCATCTTCGCGCGCGTGATGCGCGGCCACAGCTCCGGCACCATGAGCCCGCCGTCGGAACCCAGGCCCTCGAGGAGGATGTCGGTGAAGCCCTGCGAGGCCGAGTGGCCCCGGGTGCTGACGTACTTCAGAGCAAATCCTCCAGCCGGATGCGCACTACCGGCACGGGAATCGTGGACAGCGCCTCGATGCGGCGAATCGCCGCGTTCACGCTGCGCTCCGAGGTCACGTGGGTGAGGATCACCACGTCGACCTGGTCCTCGCCCTCGCCGGCTTCCTTCTGGAAGATGGCGTCGATGGAGATGTCGAGATCGGCGCAAATGCGCGTGACGTCGGCGAGCACGCCGGGGCGGTCCAATGCGCGCAGGCGCAGGTAGTAGCCGGTGTCGACATCCTCCATGGAGAGGATCGCTTCGTGCGACAGGCGGTCGGGCTGGAACGCCAGGTGCGGCACCCGTTGCTCGGGATCCGCGGTTGCCATGCGGGTCACATCCACCAGGTCAGCGACCACCGCGCTCGCGGTCGGCTCAGCACCCGCCCCGCGGCCGTAATAGAGCGTGGGGCCCACTGCATCGCCATTCACCAGCACGGCGTTCATGACGCCTTCCACGTTCGCGATCAGGCGTCGCGCAGGAATCAACGTGGGATGGACGCGCAGCTCGATGCCCTTCCTGGTGCGCCGCGCGATGCCGAGCAGCTTGATGCGATAGCCCAGGCCCTCGGCGTACTTGAGATCCACCGCGGTGAGCCTGGTGATGCCTTCCGTGTGCACCTTGTCGAATTGCATCGGGATGCCGAAAGCGATGGCGGCGAGGATAGTGAGCTTGTGGGCGGCATCGATGCCCTCCACGTCGAACGCCGGGTCCGCTTCCGCGTAGCCCAGGCGCTGCGCTTCCGCGAGCACCATGTCGAAGGGCAGGCCCTTGTCGCGCATCTCGGAGAGGATGTAGTTGCAGGTGCCGTTGATGATCCCGGCGATCCATTCGATGCGGTTGGCCGAGAGCCCCTCGCGGATCGCCTTGATGATCGGCACGCCGCCCGCGACCGAGGCCTCGAACGCCACCATCACGCCCCTGGCGTGCGCGCGCGCGAAGATCTCGGTACCGTGCTTCGCGAGCAACGCCTTGTTGGCGGTGACTACGTGCTTGCCGTTGTCGATCGCCCGCAGCACCAGCTCGCGTGCGGCCGTGTCCCCGCCGATCAGCTCCACCACGATGTCGATGTCGGGACGGTCCACGATCAGGCCCGCGGTCGGCACGATCTCGATCCCGGCAAGCGAGATCTTGCGCTCCTTGGTCAGGTCGCGAGCGCTCGCCGCCTTGATGACGATGTCGCGGCCCGCGCGCCGCGAGATCTCCTCGCGGTTGCGGCGCAGCACCTCGATGGTGCCGCCGCCCACGGTGCCGAGGCCCAGCAGGCCGACCTGGATCGGCTTCATAGCTTCTTGCTGAAGTGGAACGCGGTGATCGGCATCTGCTCGCGGAAGTAGAACTTGTGCGCTTGCTGCCGTTGCGTGCCCGAATCGAGCGCCAGGTAATCGCAGCCGCGCTCGCGGGCGACTTTCTCCATGTACGCGATGAGCGCATGCCCCACGCCGCTGGAACGTCGCTTCTCGTCGGTGACCAGGTCGTCGCAGTAGAGCTCGCGCCCGGTGAAGGTCTTCTCGAGGATGCGAAAGACGGTGAGGCCCGCGACCTTCGCATCGACCAGGGCCACGGCCATCTCGGCGCCGCCGGCGAAGATCGCCTTCATGCGCTCG
>DATLEL010000039.1:0-7619 GCA_035525255.1 Usitatibacter sp. | reverse complement strand
GGCAAGATCAAGACAGCGATCGCCGCGGACGACATGCTGAAGGGCTCCGACATCTCGGTGACGACCGCCAATGGCGTAGTCACGCTGACCGGAACGGCGAAGACCCAGGACCAGGTGTCCGTCGCGACCGGAATCGCACAGAAGCAGGAAGGTGTCACGCGCGTCGATGCCAATGTGACGGTGCAATAGCTTCACGCGAAGTAAAAACGGCGGCCCTTCGCGGGGCCGCCGTTTTGTTTTCCAGCCCTTGCGGGGCTTGCCGGTCAGCGCGAGCCGCGTGCGCTCTCGCCCTGGCCCTTCTTGCCGCGTGCCGTCGCCGGCGGCGCTTCCTCTTCCTCGGCGAGGCCGAGCTCTTCCATCAGCTCCGCCTTGCGCGCGGCCATTTCCTGGCCGAGCTCGTCCAGCTCCTCGCGCTTCTCCGCCACTTCCTCGAAGATCTCGTTCTCTTCTTCCTTCACGTGGTGCTTGATGTACTCGCTGAGCACCTTGACCTTGGCGTCGAAGGTCGAATCGATCTCGGTGGCGCCTTCGATCTGCGCGATCAGGTCCTTCGCACCCGCGTGCTCCACATAGGCTTCCTCGACCATCTCCATGTCGTCTTCTTCGAGGTTCTCCTTCAGCCACGGGTAGAAGAGCTCCTCTTCGACCTGCGCATGAACCGTGAGCTCGCCGCAGATGCGTTGGGCGATAGCACGCTTGGTGTCCTCTTCGCCTTCCTTCTCGGCTTCGTACTGCTCGAACAGGCCTTCGACCTTGCGGTGGTCTGCTTCCAGCAGCTCGATCGCGAGGGGCTGCGCGCTCGCGCGTTTTGATTTGGGCATTGGTGTTCTCCTGTGGGGTGAAATAGCCCAACCCTCGTCGCAAGACGTGTGCCATTACCCAAAGAGGCCGGCATGCGTTGTGCGTATTGAAGAAAGTCCGGTTTCCGAGGCGACCCATGCGGCAAGAATCACCCTCCTGGCGCAAAGCGTTCCTGTCATTCTTTCCGCTCGCCCTGCTGTGGGGATGCGATCGTCCCTTGACGCGGGTGGCGCAGCCCGCGCCGGCGGCTTTCCGGGAGGTCAGTGCACCCCTGCCGGCCCCCGTAGCGGAGCCCGCCCCGGTCACAACGCCCCAGAGCCCATCGCGCGAGCAGCTCACCGATAGCGCGATCACCGGCCGTATCAAGAGCGCGATCCAGACGGATCCGGGAATGAAAGGCGCCGACGTCTCCGTGAGCACGGATCGCGGCGTAGTACTTCTCGCGGGCATCGTGAAGACGCCCGAGCAAACCGCGCTGGCTTCCGCACACGCACAACGCCAGGACGGCGTGATGCGTGTCGATAACCACCTGGAGCTGCCGCGCACGTAATCGATAGGTAGGCATTTCCGGCATGTAGGACTCGACCGACAGTTTTTGGCTGCGGGCGGAGGCACCATGGGAAAATTCTTCGCATGCGCGAAGCGCTCCCGCGGAACACTCTACCTATGCCGCACGTACTGATCGTCGACGACGACACCAACACCCGCGATGCGCTCGTTGCGCTCGCATCGGCCGAGGGCTTCACCACGGCCGCCGCGGGTGGGATCGCCGAGGCGCGCATCCAGCTTGTACGGCAGCGTCCCGACGTGGTGCTGATGGACCTCAAGCTGCCCGATGGCAGCGGCATGGAGCTGTTCGACGACCTGGAGGATCGCTCGTCGATCGAGACCATCCTCATCACCGGCCACGCGAGCGTGGAGACCGCCGTCGAAGCGCTGCGCCTCGGCGCCTCGGATTACCTCACCAAGCCCGTCAACCTGCAGCGCCTGAAGGCCGTGCTGTCGCGCGTGCCGAAGAGCGGCGAGCTGCGCGCCGAGATCGGCGCGCTCCGCGACGACCTGCGCAAGCTCGGCCGCTTCGGCCGCCTGGTGGGACGCTCGGCACCGATGCAGGACGTGTACGACCGCATCGCGCGCGTGGCGCCGACGGAAGCGACGGTCCTGCTCATGGGGGAAAGCGGCACGGGCAAGGAGATCGTCGCTCGGACCATCCACGAGCTCTCGCGCCGCCGCAAGGAGCCGTTCCTCGCCATCAACTGCGGCGCCATCTCGCCCAACCTGATCGAGAACGAGATGTTCGGCCACGAGCGCGGCAGCTATACCGGCGCCGACCGCCAGCACAAGGGTTACTTCGAGCAGGCCGACGGCGGCACGCTGTTCCTGGACGAGATCACGGAGATGCCGCCGGAGCTGCAGGTGCGCCTGCTGCGCGTGCTGGAGACCGGCACGCTGATGCGCATCGGCACCACGCGCACCATCGAAACCGACGTGCGCATCATCGCGGCCACGAACCGCGACCCGCGCGAGGCGGTGCGCAGCGGCAAGCTGCGCGAGGACCTGTTCCACCGCCTCAACGTGTTCCCGCTCGAGATGGCCCCGCTGCGCGCGCGCGGCGACGATATCGAGCTCATCGCGAATTACTTCCTCAACGAGATGAACGAGGCGTGCGGTACCCGCAAGCGGTTCGCCGCGGATGCCACCGCCAAGATGCGGCAATACCCGTGGCCGGGGAACGTGCGGGAGCTGAAGAACTACATTCACCGGGTATTCATCATGGCTGGCGACGAAGGACTGGAGGGACCCACGATGGAAACAGAACAGGCACCGATCCGCTCGGTTTCGAGCGCGCACTCGCATGCGTCCGCGCCGGCGATCACGGTACCGCTCGGCACGCCGCTGTCGGTCGCAGCGCGCGAGCTGATCCTGTCGACGCTCGAGCACTGCGGGGGCGAGCGCAAGCGCACCGCGGAGATGCTCGGCATCTGCACCAAGACGCTCTATAACCGGCTGCGCGAGTACGGCATCCGCGAAGACCAGCGCATGGATCCGCGCGTCGGCATGGGGAACGAGTCCCGCGCGCAATGAGCGATGGCGAGCGGCTCGCCCAGGTCGCCCACGACCTGCGCACGCCGCTCAATGCCATCAAGACCTGGGCCCAGGTGCTCGCGGATCGCCTCGGTGAGGACGATCCCGAAGTGCAGCGCGCGCTTGACGGCATCCTCGCCGGCGTGGAGCAGCAGGCTCACCTGATCGAGCGGATGCTCGACGCGGCCGCGCCTCCCCCGCGCTAGGCGGCGGGCCCGCCCACGGGCGCATCCTGCAATGCCACCTGCTGCAGCTGCGCCACCGCCTCGTCGGGATCCGCCAGCGCCGCATCGGTCGATACCGCGTAGTCGTGCCGGAACGGCTCGACCAACCCGCTTTGCGCGTCGCCGACCGCGTGGATGGTGATGCGCGGCATGGTCCACTGCACCGTCCCGAAAATGGTCGCGAACGCGACGTCGCTCGCGTCCCGCCCGGTGCCGATGCGCAGCAGGCCCATGCGCGGCGAGATGCCCGACGGGTCGAACAGGTACCAGCGATCGCCGAGGTACGCCTCGACATAGCAGTGGAAGTCGGTCGGGCCCAGGGACGGGTCGGCGCCATAGTCGATGCCGGTCGCGAGCCGCGCGGGGATATTGAGCGCGCGGCACATGCTGATCATCAGGTGCGCGAAGTCGCGGCACACACCCGTGCCGCACTGGTATGTCTCGAGCGCCGACGTACCCGGGTGGCTCGACCCCACCTGGAAGCGCGTGCGCGACTGCACCCACTGCCGGATCTTCTCCACGCGCTCGTAACCCGGCGTCATGGTGCCGAACTCGTTGCGGGCCACGTCCAGGAGGCGATCCGACTGGCAATAGCGGCTCGGGTAGACGTATTGGAGCACCGACGCCGGCAGCTGTGCGATCGGGAGCTCGCGGATGTCCGCCGGCAGCGCGAAGTGATGCACCAGGTCGACGATCGCGTCGTAGCGCAGGCGCAGGGGCCCCGGCTCGGCGTGCACCCGCAGGTGGCGGTTGGCGGGCGAGCCCTCGGCTTCCTCCTCGGTCGTGAGGGACGGCTGGGTCTCCAGCTTCTCCCAGGTCACGCGCTGGTAGGGCGTATGGGTGGGCTGGATGATGAAGATGAAATCGGTGGGCGCGAGGATGGTGTAGTCGAGGGTGATGGACAAGTCGAAGCGGATCATTGCGGTCTTTCGATTAAACCAAGGGCTTCCGGAGCGGTCCCTTGTTGGAGCACGTTTCGGCGCGCTTGTTGCACCGCGCCGTGTTTCCCAGGGGAAATCATGACCGAACGCCGGCAGTCGAAAGGCATCGTCCGCTACGCGGTTGTAGGACAAGGCTACATCGCCCAGGGGGCGGTGCTGCCGGCCTTCGCGCATGCCAAGCGCAATTCGCGCCTGGTGGCGCTGGTGTCCGGCGACAAGCTGAAGCGGCGCGAGCTTTCGGCGAAGTACGGCGCGGCCGCGTACTCCTACGAGGAGTACGACTCGCTCCTGCAAAGCGGCGTGGTCGACGCGGTCTACATCGCGCTGCCCAACGACCAGCACCGCGACTTCACGCTGCGCGCGGCGCGCCGGGGCGTGCACGTGCTGTGCGAGAAACCGCTCGCGGTGAGCGAGCGGGAATGCCGCACGATGATCGCGGCGTGCAGGAAGCACGGCGTGAAGCTGATGACGGCCTACCGCCTGCACTTCGAGCAGGCGACCCTCGCGGCCCTCGACTCGGTCGGCAAGGGCCTCATCGGCGAGCCCCGCCTGTTCAATTCCACTTTCACCATGAACGTCGCGGACCGGGGCAACATCCGCCTGCAGGATCCGGCGGTCGGCGGCGGCACGTTCTACGACATCGGCATCTACTGCATCAACGCCGCGCGCAAGCTCTTCCGCTCCGAGCCGGTCGAGGTCCTCGCGATGGCGACCGCGCCCGGCCTCGGTGACGCCGAGGAATCGGCGAGCGCCATGCTGCGCTTCCCCGGGGACCGCCTCGCGACCTTCTGCGTGAGCTTCGCGGCCGGAAAGACTTCGGAATACCGCATCGTCGGCGCGGAAGGATCGATTCGCGCCGAGCCCGGTTATGAGCTGGCCAGCGGGCTCGAGCTGCACATCACCCGCGGCGACAAGAAGAAAACCGTGAAGTACCGCAAGCGCGACCAGTTCGCACCGGAGCTGCTCTACTTTTCGGATTGCATCACCAAGGACCGCGAGCCCGAGCCTTCCGGCGAGGAAGGCCTCGCAGACGTGCGCGTGATCGCGGCGCTCTACAAATCCGCACGCACCGGCCGCGCGGTCCGGCTGGTCCAGGGCCGCACGCGCCGCCAACCCACCACGCGCCAGGAGATCCGCCGTCCCCCGGTGCGCACCATGCCCAAGCTGATCAACGCCACGCCGCCGAGCGGCTGAGGAGAACACGAACATGCCACGCGAACTCTGGAAGGGTGCAATCCAGTTCGGACTGGTGCACATCCCCGTCTCGCTGTTTCCCGCGGAGCAGAGCGACGAGCTCAGCTTCACGATGCTGGACCGCCGCGACCTGCAGCCGGTGGGATACAAGCGCTTCAACAAGACGACCGGCGACGAAGTCCCCTACGAGCAGATCGTGAAGGGGTACGAGTGGAGCGAGGGCGAGTACGTGACGCTCGAGAAGGAGGACTTCAAGCGCGCCAACGTCGAGGCCTCGCAGACCGTCGACATCACGGGATTCGTCGAGCGCGAGACGCTCCCCTCCTATTTCTTCGAATCCCCCTACTACCTCGCTCCGGGAAAGCACGGCGACAAGGGCTATGCGCTGCTGCGCGAGACCCTCATCCGCACCGGCCGCGTGGGGCTCGCGACCGTCGTGATCCGCACGCGTGCGCACCTGGCGGCGCTCTATGCGGTGGATAGCGTGCTCGTCCTCAACACGCTGCGCTACGCGAACGAGATGCGCGATCCCAAGGAGCTGAACGTCCCCGCGGACCTCAAGGCCGCGAAGGTGAACGAGCGCGAGATCGCCATGGCCGAGCGCCTCGTGGAAGACATGGCGATGGACTTCGATCCCACCCAGTTCCACGACACCTACCGCAACGACCTGCTGAAGATGATCGAGGAGAAGGCATCCGGCCGCGTTAAGCCCGAGCCCAAGGCGAAGCGTGCGCCGCGCGAAGCCGAGGTGATCGACTTCGCGTCGCTGCTGGAGAAGAGCCTGGGGGCGCGCAAGGCGCCGGCCGCGAAGGCACGCCGCAAGGCGGCGCCGAAGGGCGGCGCATCCCACCGCCGCGCCGCATGACAACAGCCACAACGAAGGAGACGACATGAAACTGCTGCTCGCGCTGGCCGCCAGCGCCGTCGGGTATTGCTACTACTGCGGCAAGAACGCGCGCGTCCACAAGGTGGGCCGCAAGGAAGAGCTCAATCGCTGGGAGGGCGAAGGCGGCAACGTGCCCTCGGTGGCCACGCCCTCGCCCGCTCCCATCCCGCCGACCTCGTACCCGCCGGCCGACACCGGCATGCGGCACTAGGAGCCGTCGTGGTGCCTGACGGCGGCGCGGTCGTCATCGCGGGCGTGCGTGTCACCCATCCCGAGCGCGTGCTCTTCGACGAGATGGGCATCACCAAGGAAGCGCTCGCGCGTTACTACGAAAGCGTGGCCGAGTGGATCCTGCCGGAGGTGAAGACGCGCCCGCTGTCGCTGGTCCGCTGTCCGCAGGGTCCCGGGGAAGGCTGCTTCTACCAGAAGAACATCGACGAGAAATTCTCCGCGGAGATCGAGCGCGTGCCCGTGGAGCTCGGTGGAGGCGGCGTCTACGCGGCCGCGAATTCCACCGCGGCCATCGTGGCGCTGGTGCAGATGGGCGTGATCGAGCTGCATGTGTGGGGCTCCACCACGCGCGACCTGGCGCGTCCCGACCGCATGGTGTTCGACCTGGATCCCGATCCCAGCGTGACCTGGCGGGACGTGATGGCCGCAGCGCGCCAGACACGCGACCGGCTGGAGGCCCTGGGCCTCGAGTCCTTCCTCAAGACTTCCGGGGGCAAGGGGCTGCACGTGGTGGTGCCGCTCGCGCGGCGGCATGAGTGGGATGAAGTGAAGGAGTTCTCGCGCGCGCTTTCACAGGCGATGGAAGCGGACCAGCCGCGCCTCTTCACCACCAACATGGCGAAGAAGGAGCGCCCGAAGAAAATCTTCATCGACTACCTGCGCAACGCCGAGGGCGCCACCACCGCCGCTGCCTACTCGGTGCGCGCGCGGCCCGGCGCTCCGGTCTCGACCCCGCTGCATTGGGACGAGCTCGGCGGGCGCATGAAGCCCGCGAGCTTCAACGTGACCACGGTACCGCGCCGCATGGCCGGCTTGCGCACCGATCCCTGGAAGGCGTTCCGCCGCAACTCGCAGACGCTCACCGCCGCCATGAAACGCTCCCTCGGAATCGTCCCATGACCTTGCACGCGCACATCCCCACGCCGGAACCGCCGCAGCCCACCACGCCCGGCCAGCCGGAGATCCCACCGCAACCGCTGCCGGGCCTGCCCGGGGTGCCCGACATCAACCCACCACGCGATGACCCGAAACCGGGCCCGCCGATGACCGATCCCAGTCCCGACGAGCAGCCCAACCCGAAACGCTACTGAAAAGTAACAGGTACATTTTCGCGTCGGCCTGGAGCGAAATGTACCTGGTACTTTTTCGCGTCAGACCATGTCCTCGGGCTTCACCCACTCATCGTATTGCGACTCGCTCACGTAGCCGAGGGCGAGCGCGGCCTCGCGCAGGCCGCTGCCCTCGCGGTGCGCCTTC
>DATLEL010000022.1:0-7406 GCA_035525255.1 Usitatibacter sp. | reverse complement strand
TGGCCCCCATGCAGGTGATGCGCGAGCTCGCGGCGACCGATCGCTCGGAGGAGACCACCTTCGCGGGCCGGCAGGCGGTGCACGACATCCTGCGCGGCGCGGACGATCGGCTCCTGGTGGTGGTGGGGCCGTGCTCGATCCATGACTACCGGGCCGCGGTGGATTACGCGCGCCGCCTCGCGGCCGAGCGCACCCGCCTCGAGCACGACCTGGCGATCGTGATGCGCGTCTACTTCGAGAAGCCGCGCACCACCGTAGGCTGGAAGGGCTTCATCAACGACCCGCGCCTGGACGAGACCTTCGACATGAACGAAGGCATCCGGCTGGCGAGGAAGCTGCTGCTGGAGCTGAACGAGATCGGCGTGCCTTGCGGCACCGAGTTCCTCGACCTCATCTCGCCGCAGTACATCGCCGACCTGATCGCGTGGGGCGCCATCGGCGCGCGCACCACCGAGAGCCAGTCGCACCGGCAGCTCGCATCCGGGCTGTCGTGCCCGGTGGGCTTCAAGAACGGCACCGACGGCAACATCCGCATCGCCGTGGACGCGATCAAGGCCGCCAATTCGCGCCACCATTTCATCTCCGTCACCAAATCGGGACACGTGGCGGTGTTCAAGACCGCGGGCAACGAGGATTGCCACGTGATCCTGCGCGGCGGCAAGGCGCCCAACTACGACGCGGCGAGCATCGATTCGGCGTGCGGCGACCTGGCGGCGGCGGGGCTGCGCCAGCACCTGATGGTGGATTTCTCCCACGCCAATTCGTCGAAGCAGTACCAGAAGCAGCTCGAGGTGGGAGCGGACATCGCGCGGCAGCTCGCGGCCGGCGAACGCCGCATCGCGGGTGTGATGATCGAGAGCCACATCAATCCGGGGCGACAGGACCTGATGCCGGGCAAGCCGCTCGAGTACGGGGTTTCCATCACCGATGCTTGCCTTGGGTGGCAGGACACGGTGCAATTGCTGGACTCGCTCGCCGCGGGCGTGCGGCAGCGCAGGATCGCGGTGGAGGAATGACATGAAGGCAGTCGAGAAAAAGCCGGTATCGGTAGTGGGTAGGACAGATGACTTGCGCATCAGCGCGATCCGCGCGCTGATCGCGCCGCAGCTGCTGCTGGAGGAAGTGCCGATCGACGCCCAGTCGCTCGCCACCGTCACCGCGGCGCGCCAGGCGATCCATCGCGTGCTCCACGGTGGCGACGACCGCCTGGTGGCGGTGGTGGGCCCGTGCTCGATCCACGACTACGACGCGGCCCTGGTGTACGCGGCGGGCCTGCACGAGGCAGCGCGGAAGCACGCGGCGGACCTGCTGGTGGTGATGCGCGTGTACTTCGAGAAGCCGCGTACCACCGTGGGCTGGAAGGGTTTCATCAACGACCCACGCCTGGACGGCAGCTTCGCCATCAACGAGGGGCTGCGCCTCGCGCGCCGGCTGCTGGTGGACATCAACCGCATGGGCCTGCCCTGCGGCACCGAGTTCCTCGACTTGCTCTCGCCGCAATACATCTCCGACTTGATCGCGTGGGGTGCGATCGGCGCCCGCACCACGGAGTCGCAGACCCACCGCCAGCTCGCCTCGGGCCTGTCGTGCCCGGTAGGCTTCAAGAACGGCACCGATGGCTCCATCAAGGTGGCCGTGGACGCGCTGCGCGCGGCCGCCGCGCCGCACGCGTTCATGGGGATGACCAAGACGGGACAGGCCGCGATCTTCGAGACCGTCGGCAACGAGGACTGCCACGTGATCCTGCGCGGCGGCAAGCTCCCCAACTACGATGCGAAGAGCGTGCAGCAGGTGGCGACGGAGCTCGCTGGCGCCGGGCTCGCGCCGCACCTCATGGTGGACTTCTCCCACGCCAATGCCTCGAAGCAATACCAGAAGCAGATGGAAGTGGGCCGCGACGTGGCGGCGCAGCTGGCAGCGGGCGAGGAGCGCATCGTTGGCGTCATGGTGGAAAGCCACTTGAACCCGGGACGCCAGGACCTGGTGCCGGGCAAGCCGCTCGCGCACGGCGTGTCGATCACCGACGCGTGCCTCGGCTGGAACGACACCGCCGAGCTCCTCGAGGTGCTGGCGCAGGGCGTGCGCGCGCGCCGGCTCGCCAAGGACGAGTGAGGGCTTCGTGAGCGCGGCCGGCGATTTCCGCATCCTCGGCCGGCGCGACGGCAACGAGGAGCCGATCCGCTTCACCTACCAGGGCGTGACCTTCGACCCGGAATGCTTCCACGTGGTCGCCGGACTGAATGCCGTGGACACGCGCGAATACGTCGACCAGACATTCCGCTTCCTCAAGGAGCACGGGCAGGTGTGCGCGCGCATGGGCGCGTACAAGCCGCGCACCAGCCCGTATTCGTTCCAGGGCTATGGCAGGCAATGCCTGCCGTACGTCTTCGAGCTGGCCGGGAAGCATGGCATCCGCGTCATCTCGATGGAGGTCACGCGCGACGAGCACCTGGACGAGATCCGCGCGGCGCTGCGCGACACCGGCGCCGCCTGCGGCGTGATGCTGCAGATCGGCACGCGCAACACGCAGAACTTCGAGCTCCTGAAAACCGTCGGCAGCCAGCGCGACTTCCCCATCCTGCTGAAACGGGGCTTCGGCATCACGCTGCACGAGTCGCTGCTCGCCGCCGAGTACGTGGCGAGCGCCGGCAACCGCGACATCGTCTTCTGCCTGCGCGGCATGAAGACCAACTTCGGCGACCCGCACCGCAACCTGATCGATTTCGCGCACGTGCCGGTCGTGAAGCGCCTCACGCGCATGCCGGTGTGCATCGACCCGTCGCACTCGGTGGGAATTCGCGCCACGGCACCCGACGGACTGCCGGATATCTTCCACGCCGCCGCCCAGGGAATCGTCGCCGGCGCGAACCTGGTGCTCACCGACATCCATCCCGAGCCGCGGAAAGCGCTGGTGGATGCGGCCCAAGCCCTCACGCTCGAGGAGCTGCCCCGCTTCCTCGAGGATTGCGCCATCGCGCGCGAAGCCTACGAGAAGCGGCGCGCCCTCGCGCTGCGCACGGAGGTGGTCCAATGAAACGCGTCCTGCTGCTGTTGCTCGCCACGCTTGCATTCCCCGCGCCGGCCGCCGAGACCGGCAAGACCTATGCGCTCATCTCGGCGATCGGCTCCTCCCTCGCGTATACCCGCCTCAAGATGGCCACCGGCTCGCACCTGGAGCCGTACGAGCGCGCCACCATGGCGTTGCCGAATGCCTCGATGGACGCGGCGGCCCTGCGGGGCCTGGAGAGCGTGGTGAAGCAGACCGACCCCGAGGCGCGCTTCGTCTACCTGCGGATGAATCCCGCGGAGCTCGATAACGTCCCCGCGCCACGCCGTGGCGCGACCGCGGTGGGCAAGCTCGCCACCGCCCTCGCGCGAATGCCGGAGCGCGCGGGCTGGCACCAGGTGCTGCTGCTCGTGCCCCGCTACGTTCCCTATGAGCGCGAGATGCTGGGCTCCAAGCTGCAGGGGATCGGGGTGTACGTGCAGCCTTTCGAGCGCTCCAAGCTCGACCCGGGCGACGAGATCAACGGCCGCGACGATGCGGAAGCGATCTCGCCGCGCGGAGAGGCGGTGCGCGCATCGAGCTTCATCGCGCCGTATTTCTACGCCCAGGTGTGGGTGCTCGACGCAAGCACGCTCGAGGTGCTCTATACCGCCGAGCGCTTCGACTACCAGCGCATCTACGACCCGCAATCGGCCGCGATCAACATCGAGCGCGCGCTGCCGCCGGAGACGCTCGGGCCGATGGTGGAGAGCTTCGTCGAGAAGGCGAGCGCGAAAGCGTTGCGCGACGCGATCGGCGTGGTCACGGTCACCGAGCCGCGGGTGGTGCAGCCGCGTTGATCCGGCTCGCCGCCGCGGCGCTCGCGCTCTTCGCGGGGACCGCGGACGCCGCGATCGTGCTGCGCGACGACCTCGGGCGCAGCGTGCGCCTCGAGCGGCCGGCGCAGCGCATCGTGACGCTGGCGCCCTTCCTCACCGAGCTCGCGTTCTCCGCCGGGGCCGGCGCGCAGGTGGTCGGCGTGAGCGCCCATAGCGATTTTCCGATGGAGGCGCGTACGTTGCCGCAGGTGGCGAGCGCCGTGGCCCTGTCGGTGGAGAGCGTCGCGGCCTTGCGCCCCGATTTGGTGATCGCGTGGCAGGACAGCATCCGCCCCGAGGATGTGGAGCGCCTGGCCCCTTTCGGCATCGTCGTGTTCGTGGCCCAGGCGCGGCGGCTCGACGATGCCCCGAGGCTGCTGGAAGCGATCGGCCAGCTCGCGGGCACCGACGTCGCGAAACTCGCGGGCGATTACCGTGCGGCGCTGTCGCTCCTACGCACCCAGCATCAAGACGTGCGGCGGCTTCCGGTGCTGCTGGAGATATGGCATCGGCCGCTCACCACCATCGCCGGCAGCCACTGGATGAACGAGGCGCTGTCGCTATGCGGCGCCGACAACGCGTTCAGCGACCTCCCCGGCGTGGCCCCGGTGATTCCCTGGGAGCTCGCCTACGCACGCGATCCATCCGTCATCGTCGGTGCCGGCTCGGCCCCGAGCGCCGCGGTGTTCGCCGCCAACTGGAGTGAGCGCGCCTCGCTGCGCGCGGTGAAACGGGAGCGGACGGTATTCGTCGATGCGGACACCATCCAGCGGCCCACGCTGCGGCTCGCCGAGGGTGTGGCGCAGCTCTGCGCGGGACTGGATCGGTTGCGTTAGGCCCTGCGTACCGGCGCGATGGGGCCGGAGCAGAGCACCGGGCCCGTCGGCTGCCGCGTGGGCGAGCCGGTGGGGGGCTCGACGCTGATGGCGAGGGCCTTGGCGCCCCGTACGCGCGGGTCCGCGGACGTGATGCGGATGATGGTGTCGCCGGTCGCGTTGTTCACCATGCCGAGCGAGCGCGGCGCCCCTTCATTGGGGAGCACCCACAGCTCCAGGCCGCGTCCTTCGTGCTTCGGCCACGGCCGCATGACGCTCACTCGCAGGATGTCGGGCTGGTGCATCGACACCACCATGCGCGGCTCGGCCTCGGCGCTATTGAGCACCGCGACGAAGAGCGGCTCGCCGCGCGGTCCCTGGGAAAGCCACAGGAACGCCGCCAGCAGCACCGAGGCGATGCCGCCTGCGAGGAAACCGAACGCACGCCACGCGCCGGCACCGGAGTGAGCGGATGCGGCGG
Source organism: Usitatibacter sp. (assembly GCA_035525255.1). Classification (GTDB taxonomy): domain Bacteria; phylum Pseudomonadota; class Gammaproteobacteria; order Burkholderiales; family Usitatibacteraceae; genus Usitatibacter. Next base: position 2,246 of record DATLEL010000022.1, on the reverse strand, counting down.
GCCTCGCGGCTGAGATGCGCTGCTCGATCGCGCGCCACACGCGTGCCGGCGGCTCCACCGGCGCGATGCGTTCCGCGAGCGGCGTGAGCCCCGCTTCCCAGCGCCGCACGATCGCGGCCACGGCGGCGTCCTCGCGCGCGAGCGACTCGAAGCGCCGCCGCGCGCCGCCGCGCAACGTCCCGACCACGTACTCGCCGGCCAGGGCATGGGCGAGATCCGCGGAGAGCTTGCGCATCAGCCGCGCTCCATCCCACCGTTGCGCGAAAGGCAATCGCGCAGCCTGGCGAGCCCGCGGCGGATGTGGGTCTTGACCGTACCCAGGGGCTTGCGCAGGTGGCCGGCGAGCTCCGAATGGGATAGGCCGTGGAAGAACGCGAGCGCGATCGACTGGCGCTGCTCGGCGTCGAGCTCGTCCAGGCAGCGGTGCAGCGAATGCGCGTCGGCACGCTCTTCGGCCTCGCGCCCGGGGGAAGCCGACTCGTCGACCAGCGCCGCGGTGAGCGATTCGTCGACGTCGGGTTGCTCGCGCGTGCGCCGCACGATGTCCAGGCTGCGATTGCGCACGATCGCGGTCATCCACGTGAGCGGCGCGCTCTTTCCCTGGGCGTAGGCGCCGGCGTGATTCCAGACATTGACGAAACTATCCTGCAACGCTTCCTCCGCGAGAGCCCTCTCCCGGACTATACGAAGCGAGACCGCAAACAGTTTCGAGCGCGTCGCCTCGTAGAGCTCGGCGAAAGCGCGGCGGTCGCCGAGGGCGGTGCGGGACAGTAGCCCGGCCAGGTGCACTTGCGCGGCGTCGAGCGTCATCCAGCCTTCACCGCGTCGCCGGGTTTCCACAGGGTCTCCGGCCGGCCGGCTGCCCGGTTCACCACGCGCGCGGCGACGAAGAGGAGATCCGAGAGGCGATTCAGGTACTGCAAGCTGGTGGGAGCCACGGCCTCGCTCCGCGAGAGGGCGACGAGGGTGCGCTCCGCCCGGCGGCACACGGTGCGCGCGAGGTGGCAGAGCGCCGCGGCGCGCTCACCTCCCGGCAGCACGAATTCCCGCAGCGGCGGCAGATCGGCATTGAGCGACGCGATGGCCGCATCCAGCGCTTCGATGTGCGCGGCCTGGAGCGCCACGCGGCCCGGGATGCAGATCTCGCCGCCCAAGTCGAAGAGGTCGTTCTGGACCGCGCCGAGCGCCGCCGCCAGGCGCTCCGGGACGCTTTCGGCGAGGGCACAGCCGATGGCGCTATTCAGCTCATCCACGTCGCCCATCGCCTGGATGCGCAGCGCGTCCTTGCCGACCCGCGTGCCGTCGCCCAGCCCGGTGGTGCCGTCGTCCCCGGTGCGGGTGACGATCCTGGTGAGTCGGTTGGCCATGTCGCGGATTGTAGGGGATCAGGGCTGCTATCATTTCGCCATCCCGCAACGAGCTTCCTACGTGAAAACCAGCTTCCTGGATTTCGAGCAGCCCATCGCCGAGCTCGAGCAGAAGATCGAGGAATTGCGCTTCGTGCAGGACGATAGCGCCGTGGATATCTCCCAGGAGATCGACCGCCTGTCGAAGAAGAGCCGCGACCTCACCAAGGAGATCTACGGCAAGCTGAATGCGTGGCAGATCTCGAAGGTCGCGCGCCACCCGCAGCGCCCCTACACGCTCGATTACGTGAACACGCTCTGCACCGAGTTCGAGGAGATCCACGGCGACCGCACGTACGCGGACGACCCCGCGATCGTCGGCGGACTCGCGCGCTTCAACGGCCAGACGGTGATGGCGATCGGCCACCAGAAGGGCCGCGACACCAACGACAAGATCTTCCGCAACTTCGGCATGCCGCGCCCGGAGGGCTACCGCAAGGCGCTGCGCCTGATGAAGCTCGCGGAGAAGTTCGGCATCCCGCTGCTCACCTTCATCGACACGCCCGGCGCCTATCCCGGCATCGGCGCGGAGGAGCGCGGCCAGTCGGAGGCCATCGGCAAGAACCTGTACGAGATGGCCGGCCTGCGCGTACCGGTGATCGTCTCGGTGATCGGAGAGGGCGGCTCGGGGGGCGCGCTCGCGATCGCAGTGGGCGACGTCACGCTGATGCTGCAGTACTCGACCTATTCGGTGATCACTCCCGAAGGCTGCGCCGCGATCCTGTGGAAGAGCGCCGACAACGCGAGCGAGGCGGCCGAGAGCCTCGCCATCACCTCGACGCGGCTCAAGGCCCTCGGCGTGATCGACAAGGTCATTCCCGAGCCGCTCGGCGGCGCGCA
>DATLEL010000007.1:0-2566 GCA_035525255.1 Usitatibacter sp. | reverse complement strand
TCCGCTGCTCCGGCGCCTGGAGCGCACGGCGTGGATAGCGTGCCTGGTGATGGCCGCGGCGGCCTACGTCATCAGCCGCGGGCAGTGGCGGCCGGTGTTCGGGGTGTTGGGTGGCGGGCTGTTGATCGCGGTCAGCTACCGTACCATCGGGTCGGGAGTCAGCGGTCTGGTCGAACGCATCGCGCGGCCTGCTGGCGCGTCCGGGACGCCGCCGCCGGGGGTGGGCAAAACGGTGGTGCTGGTCGTGTTCCGGTACGCTTTACTCGCTCTTCTGGCGTACGTTATGATTGCGCGTTTGCGCCTGCACCCATTGGGGTTGCTGGCAGGCGCGTCCTCGGTCGTGGCGGCGGCTACAGTCGAAGCCTTCCGCCTATTCACGAAGAAGTCCTGATGGGCGGGTCCCGGCTGCGGGCGATCGACAGCTACGCGCCGCGAGTCTGCCACGGGATGCGAGATCGATGGAGAAGCTAGAACACCCGCTCTGGATCGTGCACTTCGTCAACGCCATGCTCGGGCCGCTCGTGGTCAGGGCCGGCGAGGCGATGGGCCATCATTTCGCGACGCCGCACGAGCCGATCCCGCCATTCATGGTGATGGTGCTGCTGATCGTGCTCGTCATGACGGTGCTCAGCCTGTTCGTGCGGTCGCGCCTCAGCGTCGAGCAGCCCGGCTCGCTGCAGATTGTGCTCGAGGACATGCTGCGCGCGGTGCTCGGTTTGCTCGAGGAATGGATCGGCCCCAAGGGCCACCGCTTCGTGCCGCTGATTGCCAGCCTCGGCATCTTCATCCTGCTCGGCAACTACATGGGGCTGGTGCCCGGCCTGATGGCGCCCACCAGCAGCATCAACGTCACCCTCGGGTGCGCACTGACGATCTGGGTCTACTACCACTTCCAGGGCATCCGCGAGAACGGCATCGCCAAGTACATCGCGCACTTCTGGGCGCCGCCCGGGGCGCCATGGTGGATCGGGTTCATCATGTTCCCGATCGAGCTGATCAGCCACACCTCGCGGGTCATGTCGCTGTCGCTGCGGCTCTTCGGCAACATCTTCGGCGAAGAGCTCGTCATCCTGATTTTGTTCAGCATCGTGCCGTTCCTCGTCCCGCTCCCGATGATGATCCTCGGGCTGATTACGGGCGGGTTGCAGGCCTTCATCTTCGTGCTGCTGTCGATCATCTACCTCCAGGGCGCGGTCGCCGTGGAGCACGAGCACGACGAGCACGGACACGACGCGCCGCATGGCAACCACGCGCCAGCGGCGGCGTGACCCCTCAGGGGCTTCGATTCGGATTGTGATCGTTCGTAGGTTCGGTGTTTTCTTGCAGGAGGCTTTGGTCGTGAACAGACGTTCCGCTTTGACTTTCGCGTTGGTGCTGATCGCCGGCGCCACCGCGCCGCTTTACGCGCAGACCCCCGGTGGTGCCGAGGCAACGGAGATCGCCAAGTGGTCGATCATCACCGCTGGTTTCGCTCTGGCGTTCGCGGCCGGGCTCGGCGCGCTCGCGCAGGGTCGCGGCGTCAGCGCGGCGGCCGAAGCGATCGCCCGCAACCCCGGCGCGGCCGGCGACATCCGCGGCTCGCTCATTCTCGGTCTGGTTCTGATCGAGTCGCTGGTCATCTACGTCCTGCTGATCTCGCTGATCCTGTTCTTCCTCAAGCCGTTCAGCGGCGCCTAAGCAGCTCGCGCCACGCACGACCCTCGCAGGCGGGGATGGAACCTAGGCGGTCGCCTTCGGCCTCCATTCCCACCTGCGCAGCGGTCCGTGTCCCGCCCGGCCCGGCCCGCGCGGGCGGTATGAAGCCGTGATCGACCTCCTCCTGCTCCTGATGGCCGTCTTCTGGGGCACCAACTACGCCATCGTCAAGCACGCGTTCCGCGAGATCGAACCGCAGGCGTTCAATGCCCTGCGGATGACCACCGCATCCCTGATTTTCCTCGGCGTGATGGCCGTCGTCCGCCTTCGCGGCGTGAACGCGTCGCCGGCCGGGGGGGTCTTCTACACTCCGGCAAAGGTGACCAGGCGTGATTGGCTGGAGCTGGCCGGCCTCGGTCTGGTGGGCCACTGCTCGTATCAGTACTGCTTCATGGGCGGCCTGTCCCGGACCAGCGTCGCCAACAGCTCGCTGATCATCGGGGCGACGCCGGTGCTGGTGGCACTGCTGTCGGCGCTGCTCGGCCTCGAGCGGATTGGGAGGCTGCACTGGCTTGGCGCGGCGCTCTCGCTGAGCGGCATCTACCTCGTGGTGGGGCAGGGCTTCGCGCTCGGGTCGCACGGCGCGCTTGGCGACCTGCTGATGTTCATCGCCGTGTCGTGCTGGGCGATCTACACCATCGGGGCGCGGCCGCTGATGCGCCGCCACTCGCCGGTCGGCATTACCGGCATGTCGTTCATCATCGGCACCTTCATGTATCTGCCGCTGGCCTGGCCCAGCCTGCGTCAGGTCGACTGGAGCCGCGTCAGCCTGCAGACCTGGGGCTGGATGGTGTACTCGGCGACCTTCGCGCTCTGCGTGTCCTACACCATCTGGTATGCCGGCATCCGCCAGCTTGGCGTGGCGCGGACG
>DATLEL010000480.1:0-8082 GCA_035525255.1 Usitatibacter sp. | reverse complement strand
GGCCTCCAGGGATTTCCACAGGTGGAGCACGGCGTAGGCGCGCCAGGGGCGCCACGCCTCGGAGAGCCGCAGCGCGCGAGGCGCGGAGCTTTCGCCCATCGCCTTCAGCACCGCGACATCGGGATGGGGGAATGCGTCCGGCCAGGCGAGCGCGCGCATGGCGATGTATTGCGCGGTCCAGGGCCCCACGCCCGGCAGCGCCTGCAGCGCGGCGAGGGTGGGCTCGAGGGGCGAGAGGGTGTCGAGGCGCAGCTTGCCGTCCGCGACTTCGCGAGCGAGCGTCACGATGGCGCGTGCGCGGACCCCCACGACGCCCAGCACCGCGATCCCCGCCGGATCGAGCGCCGCGACCGTGGCGGATGCCGGAAAAAGCCGCGAGAGCGCAGGGTGCTGGAGCGTGATGGGGTCGCCGAACGCGCCGACGAATCGGCCCGCGAGCGTCGTGGCCGCCTTTACCGAAACCTGCTGTCCGAGGATGGCGCGCACTGCCACTTCGAAACCGTCCATCGCGCCCGGAAGCCGCAGCCCGGGATGCGCATCGGCCAGGCCGCCCAGGCTCGCTGCGATTTCCTCGGGGTGGCACGAGAGGTCCAGCAGGTGCTTGGCGCGCGCGAGCACGACGGGCAGTGCACCGGCGAGCGACGCGCTCACCGTGATCCGCAGTGCCGAGCGCCGCGGCGACAGCGTGACCGACATCCAGCCGGTGTGCGTCTTCCCCTGCGCGACGATGCGAACGGTCCGCAGGTAGCGCGATTTCTCCACGTGCTCGACGCTGGGGATCGCGCGGCGCGAGAGGAAAGCGAGCATCGCGTCCCAGTCGTACGGTGGGCGGTACGCGAGGTCGAACTCCAGCTGCTCGCTCGCGCCGCGCTCGGGGCTGTTGCGGCGCAGCTCCGCCGGTGTCATTCGATAGCGGGTGCGGAAGAGATGGTTGAAGCGCCGGAGGCTGGCGAAGCCGCTTGCCATGGCCACCTCGAGCACCGGCAGGTCGGTATCGGTGAGCAGGCGCTTGGCGAGCAGCAGCCTCTGCGTCTGCGCGTATTCCACCGGGGCCACTCCGAACTCGAGCTGGAATACGCGCCGCAGGTGGCGGTCGGTCACGCCGAGCGCGAGCGCGAGGTCCGGCAGGCGTGTGTCGGCGAGGCGTCCATCCTCGATGAGGCTCGCCGCGGATTGCGCAAGCCTGCGGTTCGCGTCCACCACGGCATAGCCCGGCGCCAGCTCCGGACGACAGCGCAGGCAGGGACGGAAGCCCCCGGCCTCGGCGGCCGCGGCGCTGGGGAAGAAATCGCAATTGTCGCGATTGGGCGTGCGCGCGGTGCACACCGGGCGGCAGTAGATCCCGGTCGTCTGCACGCCCACGAAGAAGCGCCCGTCGAAGCGGGAATCGTGGGTGCGGAGCGCGCGGTAGCACTGGTCGCCGTCGAGGAGCATGGGTGCATTATCGCCTTCGGACGCACGCGCCGCTCGCCGTTTTCGGACCTCGAAACCAGTATCTTCCCCGGTGGCCGGGGAGTACATTGCGCTCATGGCCCCCAAGAAGAACCAATTCGTCGAGCACGTGGTGGAGATCATGCGCGGCTTCGGCAGCGTCGAATCCAAGGCGATGTTCGGCGGCTATGGGCTCTACCACGAAGGCGTGTTCTTCGCGTTGGTCGCCGAAGACACGCTCTACCTCAAGTCCGATGCCGAGAACGCCGCCGAATTCGATGCGGGCCAGCTGCCGCCGTTCGTCTACGAATCGAAGGTCGGCGAGCGCATCGTGATGTCCTATCGCCAGGCTCCCGCGGAAGCGCTCGACAGCCCCGCGGTGATGGAGACCTGGGCGCGACTCGGCTATGGCGCCGCGCTGCGCGCGGTGCGTGCGAAAGTCCCGGGCAAGCCGCGCCGCAAGAGCGAAGCTCCCAGCTAGGCGGGTGCCACCCTCGCTCGCTTCACGGCGAGCCACGCGATCGACCCCGCGGCTATCGCGACCATGGGAAGCGCCACGTAATTCAGCATGTCCCAGCCGCGCGCATTCACCAGCACCCCGGACGAAAACGCGGAGAGCGCCTGCACGGTGAAGATCGCGATCTCGTTGGCGCCCTGCGCCTTGGCGCGTTCGGCAGGGCGGTACGCCTCGGTGAGCAACGTCGTGCCGCCGATGTAGGTGAAATTCCAACCCAGGCCCAGCAGCACCAGCGCCCACCAGAAGTTGGCCAATAGTTGCCCCGCGAGGCCCACGCCGATGCAGGCGAACAGGATTGCCGCGCCCGCGCCCATCACCGGCAGCACGCCGAAGCGCTTGATGAGGGAACCGGTGAAGAACGACGGCGCGAACATCGCGACGACATGCGCGGAGATGACGCCCGCAGCCGCTGAATACGGGTGGCCGCAGAAGCCCATCGCGAGCGGGGTGGCCGTCATGAGGAGATTCATCACCGCATAGCCCAGTGCCGCGACGCTCGCCGCGACGATGAACACCGGCTGCGCGACGATCTCTCGCAACGGCCGCGCCGGTCCCTGGGACAAGTCGTCCTTCGGGTGCGGAATCGCGAGGCGCGAGATGATCGCCATCGCCGCAAGGCAGAACAGGAATAGCGATGCATAAGTGGCGAGGTAGGTGGGCTGCACCAGGTCGCGCGTGAGCTTGCTCACCTCGGGCCCGACGATTCCTCCCACGAGGCCTCCCGCGAGGACGAACGAGATCGCTTTCGCCTTGAAGTCGGGCAGCGCGGCATCCGCGGCGGCGAACCGGTAGTACTGGCCGAACGCGTTGTAGATCCCGAGCAGGAACGTACCGGCGCATAGCAGGGGAAAGCTCGCGCGCGCCATGGCAAGCGCGGCCAGCACCGACCCCGCAAGCCCGAATGCGCCGCCGGTCAAGAAGCCCCGCGTGCGTCCGACGCGGCGCATCCAGAACGAAGCCGGGATGGTGCTCACCGCGCTGCCGACGACGTATGTCGCCGAAGGCAGCGTCGCGAGCGCCTTGTACTCGGTGAGCGAAAAGCCCGCGAGCGCGCTCACGGCGATCAGCGTGACCGCGTTGGTGAGGAGCAGCGCCTGGCATGCCGCCAGCAGGAAGACGTTGCGTTTTTCCGGAGTCATGTCGTTCTCGGGCGACGATATTCTGCACTCGAATGTAGGAGCCGCCCTACAGCCAACAGGGGATTGGATACCCATACTGATTTCGAGAATATCCGACACCCACGTCATGCCCGATATTGCCGCCCCTTCCTTCAAGACCATCGCAGCGCCTTTCGTCGGCGCGGAAAGCGACATGGGCCGCGCCATCCGCGCATTCGACTGGGCCTCGACGCCGCTGGGCCCTGCCGCCCGCTGGTCCGAGGAGCTGCGCTGCGCTGTGCGGCTGGTGCTCGCGTCGCGGGAGCCCCTGTGCGTGTGGTGGGGCGAGGCGCGCATCAACATCCACAACGACGCCTGCCGCGAGCTCCTGGGCGCCAATGCCGCTTCCGCGCTCGGCACTCCGGCGCCCGCGGCATGGGCCACGTTATGGGGCCGGCTGGGCGAAGTCGCGGATGCCGCGCAACGCCGCGGTGACGGCTTCGTCTCGGAGCCCATCGGCATTCCCATCGAGCGCGACGGCCAGATAGTCGAGGCCCACTACAGCGTCTCCGCGAGCCCGATCTGCGAGGACACGCGGCAAGGGCTGCTTTGTACGTTCGTGGATCGCACGCCGCGCGTGGTTGCGGAGCGCCGCATCGAGCTGCTGCGCGAGCTGGCGTGCCGATCGCGCGCGACGCATTCCGTCGAAGCTGCTTGCGTGCGTGCGATCGAGGGCCTCGCGACGGACCCGTTCGACATCCCGTTCGCCGGAATCTACCTCGTCGACACGGCGGCTGGCCGCGCGTATCTCACCAGCGTCACCGGCATTCCCGCCGGCCATGCCGCGATGCCCTCGGAGATCGTGCTCGACGAGCAGGCACGCTTCCCGCTACGCGAGGCGATCGGGTCGGGCGAAATCCAGGGCATCCGCTTCGATGCCTGGGCCGCGCCCTTGCCGCCCGGCGCTTGGATGCGCCCGGTGCGTGAAGGCTTCCTCGCCTGCCTGGGGCCCGCGGGTGGCGGCCGCGATGCGGTCCTCGTCGCGGCGCTAAGCCCGCTGCGCTCGCTCGACGATGAGCTGCGCCGCTACCTCCAGGTGGTCGCGTCGCAGGCCGCAGCGGGACTCGCCAACGCTCAGGCGCGCGACGTGCGCCGCGACGAGCTCGAGGCGCAAGTCGACAGCCTCACGATGATGCACGAGCTGTCCATGAAGCTCGGCGCCATGACCGACCTCGCCCCGGCGATGCAGGCCATCCTCGACACCGCCGTCAGCGTGCAGGGCGCGCAGATGGGAATCGTGTGGCTGCAGGATCCGGAAAGCGGTGACCTGGTAGCGGCCGCGAGCCACGGATTCGAAGGCGAGAAGCTGATGCTGTTCCAGCGCGTGCCGGTCGGGCCCGAAGGTGGGAGCGCCGGCAATGCGTTCCACCAGCGCCGCCGCTGGGTCGTGGAAGACACCGACGCGGATCCTTCCTTTGCGCCGTATCGCGACGCCGCGCGGGAGGCGGGCTTCCGCGCGGTTCACAGCACGCCGATCGTCACGCGCTCGGGCGCGCTCCTCGGAGTGTTGTCCGTCCACCATGGGAAGCGGCATGCGCCGGCGCAACGCGATCGCCAGGTGGCCGACGTCTGCGCGCGGCATGCGGCCGACGCGGTCGAGGCGCTGCGCAACCAGGAGGCGCTGCGTGAAAGCGAGCGCCTCTATCGCGCCATCGGCGAATCCATCGACTACGGCGTCTGGGTCTGCGATGCCGAGGGCCGCAATACGTACGCGAGCGATTCCTTCCTCAAGATGACCGGCATGACGCAGGAGCAGTGCTCCGGCTTCGGCTGGGGCGACGTGCTCCACCCCGACGACATGGGCCACACCATGGCCGCGTGGCGCAAGTGCGTGAAGGAAGGCGGCGCGTGGGACATGGAGTATCGCGTCCGCGGCGTGGACGGGCAGTGGCATTCGGTGCTGGCGCGCGGCGCGCCGGTGAAGAGCGCGCGCGGCGCCATCGTCGCCTGGGCCGGCATCAACCTCGACATCCGGCGCCTGAAGCAGGTGGAGAACGAGCTGCGCGAGCTCGACCAGCGCAAGAACGAGTTCCTCGCGACGCTCGCGCACGAGCTGCGCAACCCGCTCGCCCCGCTGCGCAACGGCCTCGAGGTGATGCGGCTCGCGAGCGGCAACCCGCAGACCGTCGAGAAGGCGCGCTGCATGATGGAGCGCCAGCTGGGCCAGATGGTGCGGCTGGTGGACGACCTGCTCGACGTGAGCCGCGTGAGCCGCGGCAAGATCGAGCTGCGCCGGGAGCGCGTGGACCTGGCAAAGGTGCTGCGCAACGCCCTCGAGACGAGCCAGCCCCTCATCGGCGAGCGCGGGCATACGTTCGTCGTGAACATGCCGCCGGAGCGCGTCATGGTCAGCGCCGACGTGACGCGGCTGTCGCAGGTGTTCTGGAACCTCCTCAACAACGCCGCCAAGTACACGCACGCGGCGGGGCGTGTCGAGCTCAGCGTGCGTCCCGGCGATGGATGGGCCGAGGTGAGCATCGCGGACAACGGCATCGGTATCCCTCCCGACATGCAGGCGCGCGTCTTCGACATCTTCACGCAGGTGGATCGCTCGCTGGAGAAATCCCAGGGCGGGCTCGGCATCGGCCTGTCCATCGCCAAGCGCCTGGTGGAGATGCACGGCGGCACCATCTCGGTGAAGAGCGAGGGGCATGGCAAGGGAAGCGAGTTCATCGTGCGGCTTCCGGCGACGATCGAGACGCGGCTTCCGACGGATGACGGTGCAGCAACCCGGCCCACGCCCGGCGGGCCCCGCCATCGAATTCTCGTCGCCGACGACAACCACGATTCCGCCACCACGCTGTCGCTCATGCTCGAGGTGATGGGGCACGAGGTGCGCGTGGCGCGCGATGGTCAGGAGGCGGTGGATCTCGCGGACGAGTTCCGCCCCGAGGCGATCCTCATGGACATCGGCATGCCGCGAATGAACGGCTACGACGCCTGCAAGTGCATCCGCGGACAGCCCTGGGCCTCGCGCGCCTTCATCGTGGCGCTCACCGGCTGGGGCCAGGACGACGACAAGAACCGCTCCCGGGCGGCGGGGTTCGATCGCCACCTGGTGAAGCCCGTCGAGCCGGTGATGCTGGAGAACCTCATCCGCGCGCTGCCGGTATCATCGCTGCCTCCCCACTGACCCTTCCCCGATGAACTATCGCAGGCTCGGCCGCTCCGGCCTCAAGGTGAGCGAGCTGTCGTTCGGCTCGTGGGTCACTTACGGGAACCAGCTCGACATCTCCGCCGCGGCGGACTGCATGGCCGCCGCCTGGGACCAGGGCGTCAATTTCTTCGACAACGCCGAGATCTACGCCTCGGGCAAGAGCGAGGAGATCATGGGCCAGGTGCTGAAGAAGCTCGCCTGGCCGCGCATGAAGTACATCGTCTCCACCAAGTTCTTCTGGGGCATCACCGACGGTCCCAACGAGAAGAACACGCTCAACCGGAAGTACCTCCTCAACGCCATCGACGGCTCGCTGAAGCGCCTGCAGCTGGAGCACGTCGACCTCGTGTATTGCCACCGGCCCGATCCCAACACGCCGATCGAGGAGACGGTATGGGCGATGCACGACATGATCCAGCGCGGCAAGGCCCTCTACTGGGGCACCTCCGAGTGGAGCGCGGGCGAGATCATGTCGGCGTGGCAGGTGGCGGACCGCCATCACCTCCACAAGCCGGTGATGGAGCAGCCCGAGTACAACCTCTTCCACCGCGCGCGCGTGGAGCAGGAATACTCGCGGCTCTACGAGGACTTCAGTCTCGGGCTCACTACCTGGAGCCCACTGGCCTCGGGGCTCCTCACCGGCAAGTACCGCTTCGGCGTGCCCGCGGACAGCCGCGGCGCGATCCCGCGGATGAAGTTCCTCGTGGACGACCTCACCGACAAGAAGAAGAACGAGGTGGTGGGCTCGCTGGAGAAGGTCGCGAAGCAGCTCGATTGCACGCTCGCGCAGCTCGCCATCGCCTGGTGCGCACGCAACCCGCGCGTCTCCACCGTGATCACCGGCGCTTCGCGCGTCTCGCAGGTGCAGGAGAACCTGCGGGCGGTGGAAGTGCTGCCGAAGCTCACGCCGGCCGTGATGGAAGCCATCGACGGCATCGTGGCGGGGCACTCGGACTAGCGTCGTCGCCCCGGCCGCTCAATCGCAGCGATAAGCCGGGGCCCAATTTACCGCGTGAACTTCGCGAACGTCACCATTGCGTCAGTCCGTGACCGCGCCGTTGCTGGCGGCGCCGACCAGCTTGCCGTACTTCGCCAGCACACCGCGGGTGTACTTGAGCGCAGGCTTCTTCCAGGCGGCGCGGCGTTTCTCGATCTCGCCTTCGGATACGTTCAGCTGCAGCAGCAGCTTGTGCGCATCGATGGTGATGGAATCACCTTCCTTCACCAGCGCGATCACGCCGCCGTCGAACGCCTCGGGCGTGACGTGGCCCACCACCATGCCCCAGGTGCCGCCGGAGAAGCGCCCGTCGGTGATGAGTCCCACTGAATCGCCGAGCCCCTTGCCTATGAGTGCCGACGTGGGTGCCAGCATTTCGCGCATGCCGGGCCCGCCCCTCGGACCTTCGTAGCGGATCACCAGTACGTCGCCGGGCTTGATGCGGTCGGCGAGGATCGCGTCCATGCAGTCCGGCTCCGATTCGAACACGCGCGCGGGGCCGGTGATGGCCGGATTCTTGAGACCCGTGATCTTGGCGACGCAGCCATCCGGCGAGAGATTGCCCTTGAGGATTGCGAGGTGGCCCTGCTTGTACATGGGCTTGTCGAAGGGGCGAATGACGTCCTGGTCCGCGCGCGGCTCATCCGGCACGTTGGCCAGGTTCTCGGCGACCGTCTTGCCGGTGATGGTCATGCAATCGCCGTGGATGAGGCCATGCTTCAGCAGCATCTTCATCACCTGCGGCACGCCCCCGGCCTGGTGGAGATCCACCGCCACGTACTTGCCCGAAGGCTTGAGGTCGCACAGCACCGGCGTCTTCAGG
>DATLEL010000432.1:0-4164 GCA_035525255.1 Usitatibacter sp. | reverse complement strand
ATCGAGGAAAGCCTCGCGCGCGTGGAGGTGCCGTGCGTCGTGGTGACGCTCGGTGAGAAGGGCAGTTGCGCGCGCTTCGAGGGCCGCACGTTAACGCAGCACGGCTTCGCCGTGGACGTGGTCGACACCACGGCCGCGGGCGACACGTTCTGCGGCACGCTGGTCGCGGCGCTCGGCGCCGGCCTCGCCATGCCCGCTGCGCTGCGGCGCGCCAACGCCGCGGGCGCGCTCGCCTGCACGCGCCTCGGCGCCCAATCCAGCATTCCCACTCACGCGGAAGTCGACCGCTTCCTGCAACGCGAGGACGCCACGTCCCCATGAGCCGAAACGGAAAGAAGCTGGGACCGCCGCAGCGCGCGCCCATCGCGCAGTACGGCGAGTACGCGCTGCCGCACACCGTGGGCCAGCACCTGCCCACGCCCGGCAAGGCGCCGGGATGGCCCATGGCGAACATCGGCCAGTGGCGCATCGACGTGAATGCCGCGGTGCCGGTGTGGCTGGAAGAGATGAAGGTGTGGCGCACCGAGCACCTCATCCGCATGGGGTACGACGACGCCGAGTACCGCCGGCCCGAGCTCGCCTGGTCGCAGCGCAATTTCGTGCACGTGCAGATGATGGTGGAGGACCGCTACTTCTACGATCCGGTGGCGGGCAAATACACCGTGGACCGCTACCTCGACGATTTGGAGAAGCGCTTCGGCGGCGTGGACAGCGTCCTCATCTGGTACGTCTATTCCAACATCGGCATCGACGACCGCAACCAGACCGAGCTCGCGCGCCACCTGCCCGGCGGCATCGAAGGGCTCAAGGGCGCGGTGCGCGATTTCCACAAGCGCGGCGTGAAGGTGTTCATCCCCACCATGGCGTGGGACAACGGAACCCGCGGAGAGGGCGTGCCCGACTGGGAAGCGGCGACGCGGCTTGCGAAGGACGTCGGCGCGGACGGTGTCAACGGCGACACCTACAACGGCGTGCCGCGCGCATTCCTCACCGCCTCGCAGAAGCTGAAGCACCCGCTGGTGTTCCAGCCCGAGTCCGTGCCCTATGCCGACGAGCAGCTGATGTGGAACAACCAGACCTGGGGCAAGACGTGGACCGAGGTGGTGCCGGCGGTCAGCAAGCTGAAGTGGCTCGAGCCCCGCCACATGATCAACATCGAGAACCGCTGGGCCCGCGACCGCACCGACGACTTCCACTACATGTGGTTCAACGGCATCGGCTACGTCGCCTGGGAAAACGTCTGGGGCGTGTGGAACGGCTTCACCAAGCGCGACGGCGAAACGCTGCGGCGCCTCGCGATGATCCAGCGGCGCTTTCCCGAGCATTTCGTGACCGCCGATTGGGAGCCGTACGCGACGACATTGCAGCAGGGCGTCTTCGCGAGCCGATTCCCGCTGCAAGGCTCGACGCTCTGGACGGTGGTGAACCGCAACGAATACGAGCTGGAGGGCGAGCAGCTCGCGGTGGACCACGTCGAGGGCATGGACTACTACGACCTCTGGAACGGCACGAAGGTGGGCCCCTTCCTCGAGAACGGCAAGGCGCGCATCCCTTTCCCGCTCGAGGCGAAGGGCTTCGGCGCGGTGCTCGCGGTGCAACGCGGCACCGCCGGGCTGCTGGAATTCCAGAAGAAGATGCGCAAAGTGGCGCGGCCGCTGCAATCGCTGCCGGCGGACTGGCAGGCGCTTTCGCAGCGCATCGTCGAGATCGCTCCGACGCAGCGCATCGCCAAGGCGCCGCTCGGCATGGTGCCGGTGCCCGCGGGCGACTTCGTCTTCAAGGTGGGCGGCATCGAGATCGAGGGCTACAGCTGGAAGGGCCTCGACTTCCAGTATCCGTGGGAGAGCTCGCCGCGGCGGGCGCACCTGCAGCGCCTGTCGATGAAGGCGTTCCACATCGACCGCTACCCGGTCACCAACGCCGACTTCAAGCGCTTCATCGACGCGACCGCCTATCGCCCCGACGACGCCCACAACTTCCTGCGCGACTGGCTGAAGGGCGCGCCGCGCCGCGGGTGGGAGAAGAAGCCGGTCACGTGGGTCTCCATCGAGGACGCGCGCGCCTACGCGACGTGGGCGGGCAAGCGGCTGCCGCACGAATGGGAATGGCAGTACGCGGCACAGGGCCACGACGGACGTCTCTACCCGTGGGGCAACGACTGGAACGAAGCCCACATGCCGCCGAAGAGCAAGGCGCGCGAGATGCCGGCGCCGGCCGACGTGGACGCGCATCCCAGCGGCGCGAGCCCGTTCGGCGTCGAGGACCTGGTCGGCAACGTGTGGCACTGGACCGACGAGTACCACGACGACCACACGCGCGCGGCGGCGCTGCGCGGCGGCAGCGCGTACCTGCCGCAAACCTCCCACTGGTATTTCCCGCAGGCCTACCAGCTCGACCAGCACGGCAAGTACCTGCTGATGGCGCCGGCCAAGGACCGCTCGGCGGGCATCGGCTTCCGCTGCGTGGTCGATGCGGCGTAGCGCGATCCTCGGCGCCGCGCTCGCGGTCGCCTGCGCGGGCTTCGATTCCGCCGCGGGGACGCGCGTGGCCATCATCGGCGGCGCCAAGAGTGAGGGAGCTGCACGCCACGAGTACCCCGACGGCGTGCGGTTGCTGCGCGACCTGCTCGCCGCGTCACCCGATGCCCGCGCGCTCGACGTCGCGATCGACGCCTACCCCGACGGCTGGCCGGGCGATCCCGCGGCCCTCGAAAACGTGGCGACCGTCGTCTGGTATTTCGACGGGCTGGAGCGGCATCCGCTGCGCGATGCGGCGCGGCGCGCAAGCTTCGAAGCCGCGATGCGCCGCGGCATCGGCCTCGTGGCGCTGCACCAGTCCTTCAGCGCGAATCCCGGCGATCATCTCGGTCTCGATGCGGCGCTCGGGGGCGCGCGCATCGGCATGGCGGACCGCGTGACCGAGCGCGTAGCGCTTTCACCTTCCCGCACTCACGAGATCGCGCGTGGCGTGGCGGCGTTCGCGTACCACGACGAATTCTTCCCCACGGTTCGATGGACGGCCGGGGAGGGCCGCGTCACGCCGGTGCTCCAGGCGCCCGGATTCACCGCGGCGTGGGCGTACGAGCGCGCGAATGGAGGTCGATCGTTCGCGTACAGCGGCGCCCATTATCTGCTGGCGCTCGACGAGCCTGGCGTGGTGAAGACGCTGCTCAACGCGATCTTCTGGACCGCGCGCCTCGAAGTGCCTGCGAACGGCGTGCGCGCCGATCCGGGTGGAGCCGCGCTGCGCCTCGTGCGGCGCGCGCTCGCGGCCGTCCCCGATGCGACTGCCTCGCGGGCGTCCGCCGTGGATACGCTCACCTTCCATCGCGATCCGCAGCGCACCGGCTGGCATGCGGCCGAGGCGTCGCTCACGCCGGCTACCGTCGCCAGCGCCTCGTTCGGGCTGCTGTGGGAATCGCCCCCGTTCGAAGGTGCCGACGGGGAGTCGCCGCGGTTGTACGCGTCGCCGTTGTACGTCGACCAGGTCGCCGTTCGCGGAGAGCGCCGCAGCATCGTCGTCGCCGCGAGCAACGCAGGGCGCGTCTACGCGATCAACGCGAGGGCTTCGCGCAATGCTGCCGCCGGCGACATCCTGTGGCAGGCCGCGCTCGGCGCACCGTGCCGCCTGCAGCCCGCGCCGCTCGATGGCGTTCCGACCGGCGTGCTCGCGACACCGGTGATCGACCTCGCGCGCAAGCGCCTCTACGTCACGAGCTGCGTCGCCGGTCGCAGCTGGCAGGCCTTCGCGCTCGACCTGGAAAGCGGCGACGTGGTTCGCGGCTGGCCGGTCGCGCTCGACGAGGCGACTTTCAACCGCGTGAATCGCAATGCGGGGCCGTCGCTCGTGCCCCCGGCGCGGCGCCACGATTTCCGCGTGCAGCGCGGTGCGCTGAACCTTTCGCCCGACGGCGCGTTCCTGTACGTGACGTTCGGCGAGACCGAGACCGGCTGGCTGGTGTCGATCGATGCCGCCGCGGCAAAAGTCGCGAGCGCGTTTGCCTCGGTCGCGATGCCTCATCGCGGCAGCGGCGGCCTGTGGGGCGCGGGCGGCGCCGCGGTCGACGCGCAGGGCGCTGTGTTCGTCGCTACCGGCACCGGCTTCGATGGCTACCGCGACCAGCCCCACGACTGGACACAATCGGTGTTGATGCTGTCGCACGCC
>DATLEL010000469.1:0-2901 GCA_035525255.1 Usitatibacter sp. | reverse complement strand
TTCGGCGGCGCGGAAGACCGCACGCGCAACTTCGCCACCTTCGCGCTCGGCGCATCGGTTTCGGCATTCATCGGGCCGTCGCTCGGCGGCTTCTCCATCGACCTGTGGGGCTTTCCCGCGACCCACGTCCTGCTGGCGGTGGTCGCGCTCCTTCCGGCGGCCCTCCTCCTCGCGCGACCGTCAATCGTGCCTGCACGCGCGCCGCACTCGAAAGCCGAAGGCAGCGGCGGCTCCCTCGCGATGCTGGCCGACGCCGGCCTGCGCCGCACGCTCATCATGAGCGGCGTCACGCTCACCGGCATCGAGCTCTTTACTTTCTATTTCCCGGTGTATGGCCGTTCGATCGGGCTCACCGCGTCGGCCATCGGCATGGTGATGTCGAGCTACGCGGTGGCGGCCTTCCTGGTGCGCATGGGAATGCCGGCCGCGACCCGCCGCATGGGAGAAGTAGGCGTCCTCACCGCATCGCTTTTCGTCGCGGGGGCCACGTACCTGATGGTGCCGCTGGTTTCGGAAGCATTGCTGCTGGCGGGGATGGCGTTCCTGCTCGGCATCGGCCTCGGCTGCGCGCAGCCGCTGACGATCATCCTTACCCTGAACCACGCGCCGCCGGGCCGCTCCGGCGAAGCGCTCGGCCTGCGCCTCACGGCCAACAAGCTCACGCAGATCGCGGTGCCGCTGGTTTTCGGCGCGCTGGGTTCCGCCTTCGGGCTGCTGCCGGTATTCTGGGCGAACGGCGCCTTCCTCCTCGCGGGAGGCGTGATCTCCCTCGCGGAGCGCCGAGTTTCTGCGGCGAGGAACGCGGCCGCCGTGTTGGCCGAACAACAGGAGGAGGACGCATGAGGAACGCAATCGCGGCGGCCATCGCCGCGACATTCACCATCGCCGCACACGCGCAGGCGCCCGCGGGCGACGCCGCGCGCGGCAAGGCCGGCTACATGAAGAACATGTGCTACACCTGCCACGGCACCGTGGGCCAGGGCGGCGACCGCGGCTCCGGCCCGCGCATCGCCTACGACGTGTGGCCGTGGGAAGCATTCGCGCAACAAGTGCGCCGTCCGCGCGAGAGCATGCCGCGCTACGACCGCGCGCACCTCGGCGACGCGGAGCTGGCCGACATCTACGCCTACGTGGCGTCCGCCAAGGCGGGTGTGAAGTCGAAGGACATTCCGCTGCTCAGGGAGTAAACCCAAAACTGGTGTCAGACACCAATTTCAAACAACGAAATTGGTGTCCGACACCTCACCGCCCCTGGCAGACCACGTCCAGCAGCGCGGGACCGCCCTTCTTCACCACGTCCACCGCGCGCTTCAGCGCGGTGCCCAGCTTCGACGGATCCTCGATCGGGCCTTCGGCCCACACGCCCTGCGCCTGCGCGAGCTTGGCGTAGTCGATCGCGGGGTTGTCGATCACGTTGCCGATCCAGGCACGGTCCGGGCGGCGCTTGTGGATCGAGGCCATGCGCTGCAGGTGCATGATCTCCTGGTGGTAGGCGCGGTTGTTGTGCATCACGTAGAGGATCGGGATCTTGTGGTACGCCGCGGTCCATAGCACGCCCGGCGAATACATGAGGTCGCCGTCGGGCTGGAAGGTCACGGTGAACAGGCCCTTCGACTTGTTGGCGAGTGCCACGCCCAGCGCCGCGGGGGCCGCATAGCCCACGCCCTGCGCGCCGGATCCTCCCAGCATGTGGTGGTAGTCCGTCGCGGGCCACAAGCGCCGCGCCCACGGGATGCGATCGCTCACCGCGAGCGACCAGGGTTCCGCCTTGATCGCATTCCAGGTTTCGGCGGCGAGGCGCGACGTGGTGATGGGCGAAAGGTCCCAGCCATGCGCCGCCTCGTCGCGTGCGCGCCGCTTTTCCTTGGTGTATGCCTCCTTCAGCTTGTCGCCGCGGGCCGCGAACGCGCGCTTGCGGTCGTCACCCGTGAGCTTGCGCACCTCATCGGTCAACGCGGGCAGGCTCGCCTGCGCGTCGCCATTGATGGAAAGGTCCACCGGCATGAAGCGCTGGTGATCCTGGTAGTTGGAGCGGATGAACACGTCCTGCATCGACAGGTTCACGATGCGCACGTCCTTCTTGCCGACGTAGCGCAGCTCCTTGTGTGGATCGGACAGCGAGTGGAATTGCCCCCAGGGATCGGCCACTTCCAGCAGCAGCACCACGTCCGCCTCGCGCACCAGCGCGCGCCGCGCTTCGTTGTGGCACAGCGGATGCGTCATGGGGAAATTCATGCGCCCGCCGAGGTCCACCACCGGCGCCTGCAGCGCTTCCGCGAGCTCCACCAGCAGCTTCACGCCCTCCTGGTTGCGCGCACAGCGGTCGGCGATGATCACCGGGTTCTCCGCCGCCACGAGCCACTTCGCCGCTTCCGCCAGAGCTCCGCGATCCCCTTGCGACGGCCGCGAGCGCGTGAGCTTCGGGATCTTCAGGCTCTCCTCGTGGATCGCCTCTTCCTGCAGGTCCATGTCGGCATTGATGAGCACTGGCTCCATCGGCGGCGTCATCGCGATCTTGTACGCGCGCACCGTCGACTCGGCGAAGTGCTGCAGCGACATCGGGTAGTCGTCCCACTTCACGAAGTCGCGCACCATCAGCGCCGGATCCTGCACCGAATGGTTCCACTCGGTCCCGGGGCGGCGCTTGGCGGCGTCGAGGCCGTTGCCCGCGAAGATCATCACCGGCGCACGGTCCACCCAGGCGTTGTAGATCGCCATCGCGGCGTGCTGCACGCCGACGCTGCCGTGGATCAGCGCGCCCATCGGCTTGCCGGCGGCCTTCGCGTAGCCGTGGGCGATCGCGACCGCCGCTTCCTCGTGCATGCACGTGAGCAGCTCGGGCGCCTTGTTGCCGCCGTAGTTCACCAGCGACTCGTGCAGGCTGCGGAAGCTCGAGCCCGG
>DATLEL010000457.1:0-2008 GCA_035525255.1 Usitatibacter sp. | reverse complement strand
AATGCCCGCCGTCTCCGCGAGCTCGACCAGCGTGTCGAAGGCCTCGTGGTCGCGCCCGGTGTACTCGGTGATGATGACCGGATGCTCCGCGGCGGCGATCATGTCCGCGGCCTTCGCGAGCGCCCCGGGATCGGGGCCGAGACGCGAGGGCACCTTCACCTTGTCGGGGGGCGGCAGCTTCACTTCGTGGTCGAGCTTCTGCTCCTGCAACCAGGCGTCGTAGATCATGTACACCGGGCCCCGGGGCTGGGTCATCATCACGCCATAGGCGCGCGCGAAGGACTCGGGGACACCGTCGATGGTGTGCGGCTGGTAATCCCACTTGGTGTACTGGCGCACCGCTTCACCCTGCCCCTGCGCCGTGTGGATCCAGTCGATGCGCGGGCGGCGCTTGGTCTCGTCCATCGGCCCGGTGGCGCCCACGATGAAGATCGGCGCCCGGTCGATGTACGCGTAGTAGATCGCCATGTTCGCGTGCAGCAGCCCCACCAGGTTGTGGAGGATCGCGATCATCGGCTTGCCGCTGGCCTTGGCGTAGCCGTGCGCGATCTGCACCGCGGTCTCCTCGTGCTGGCAGAGCATCATCGTCGGCCGGTTCTGGCCGTAGTTCACGATGGAGTCGTGCAGGCCGCGATACGACGCGCCCGGGTTGAGGGAAGCGTGCGGCAGGTCGTAGAAGTGCATCAGGTCGACGATGACGTCGGAGGCCCAGCGGTCCTGGGTCGGCGAAGTGGCGTACTTCGAGGTACGTGTCGCGGCCTTCACGTTCACCTTGGCGAGCTTCTTCTGCATTGCGGAGTGTTTCCTCAGGCGGCCCGGAGTGCCACGCACTTCTCGGGATCGAGTTGGATGAAGATGGGGTCGCCGACGCGCGAGCGCAGCGACGGATGCTGGCGGGAGAAGAGCGTGCGCTCGCCGAGCTTCACCTGCAGGTCGACGACTTCTCCCAGGAACACCTTCTGGTCGACCACGCCCTGCCAGACGTTGTCGCTGCGCTGCGGCTTGGCCGCGGAGAGCTCGACGTCCTCGGGACGCACGGAGACCAGCACCTTCTCTTCGGCGCGGAAGGTTTCCGTGGCGAGGACCGTGAGGTCACCGATCTCGGTGCGCACGCGGTAATGGCTGTCGACGGCGTCGGGACCGAGCACCGCGCCGTCGAGGAAATTGGTGCTGCCGACGAAGTCGGCCACGAACGAGTTCGCCGGGCGTTCGTAGATCTCGCGCGGCGTCCCGATCTGCTGGATGCGTCCTTCGTTCATCACCGCGATCTCGTGGGAAAGCGCGAGCGCCTCGCTCTGGTCGTGCGTCACGTAGACGGTGGTGATCTTCAACTCGCGCTGCAGCCGCTTCAGCTCGAAACGCAGGTGATGGCGCAGCTTGGCGTCCAGGTTGGAAAGCGGCTCGTCCAGCAGCAGCAGCGCGGGCTCCATCACCAGCGCACGGGCGAGCGCCAGGCGCTGCTGCTGCCCGCCGGAAAGCTTGGTGGCCTCGCGCTCGGCGAGATGATCCAGCTGCACCGCGGAAAGTACCTTCATCACCTTCTCGCGCACCTCGGCGCGGCTGTACTTCTTGTCGCCGACCTCGAGCGGGAAGGCCGCGTTCTGGAACACGTTCATGTGCGGCCAGATGGCGTACGACTGGAACACCATGCCGAAGCCGCGGCGGTTGGGCGTGACGAAGATACCCTTCGATGACGAGTACACCACGCGTTCGTTCACAGCGATCTCGCCCACGCGCGGCTTCTCCAGCCCGGCGATCGAACGCAGCGTGGTGGTCTTGCCGCAGCCGCTCGGGCCGAGGAGGGTGAAGAGCTTGCCCTCGGGGACGGTGAAGTTCACGTCCTGCGCGGCCTTCACGATCTCGCCGTGCTCGTTGGGATACTCGGTGAACAGCCCTTCGACTCTCAGCATCGTCTTGCCCTCAGTCCTTCACGCCGAACTTCTTGCCGATCCACTGCGCGATCATCACCATGAAGAAGAGCGCGATGATGAAGAGCACCCCGAGCGCC
>DATLEL010000455.1:0-5281 GCA_035525255.1 Usitatibacter sp. | reverse complement strand
CCCCGGAGTCCGTCCTACCCGGGAATCGGCGGCCGTCCAACAGACCCGAAGTCGGTTTGGGGCGACATTGGTGGCCTCACCGATTTTTTCTGGCACAAGGAGACAACATGAGCATCATCTGGGCAATCGTGATTGGTTTCGTCGTTGGTCTTATCGCTAAAGCGTTGATGCCCGGTCGCGATCCGGGTGGCTTCATCGTCACCGTGTTGCTGGGTATCGTCGGCGCCGTCGTGGCCACGTTCCTCGGCCAGGCGCTGGGCCTGTACTCGTCCGGTCAGTCCGCGGGCTGGATCGCTTCCGTCATCGGCGCGATCATCGTCCTCGCGATCTACCGCATGGTGGTCGGACGCCGCCGCGTCGTCTAAGTAGCGGCTAGAAGGAGCGCGGCAGGCCGAGCACGTGCTCGGCCATATACGCCAGGATGAGGTTCGTCGAGATGGGCGCCACCTGGTAGAGCCGCGTTTCCCTGAACTTGCGTTCGATGTCGTACTCGGCGGCGAAGCCGTAGCCCCCATGCAGTTGGAGGCAGGCTTCGCCGGCCTGCCATGAAGCCTTGGCGGCGAGGTACTTCGCCATGTTGGCTTCCGCGCCGCACGGCGCCCCCGTATCGTAGAGCTCACACGCGCGAAAGCGCATCAGGTTCGCGGCTTCCAGCTCGATGTAGGCCTCCGCGATCGGGAATTGCACCCCCTGGTTCTGCCCGATCGGCCGGCCGAACACCACGCGTTCCCCCGCGTATTTCACGATCCTGTCGATGAACCAGTACCCGTCGCCGATGCACTCGGCCGCGATGATGGCGCGCTCCGCGTTGAGGCCGTCGAGGATGTAGCGGAAGCCGCGGCCTTCCTCGCCGATGAGGTTTCCGGCCGGGATCTCCAGGTCCTCGAAGAAGAGCTCGTTGGTCTCGTGGTTCACCATGTTCGCGATGGGACGGACGGTGAGGCCCTTCCCGATGGCTTGGCGCAGGTCCACGATGAAGATCGACAAGCCCTCGGATTTGCGCGCCGCTTGTGCTGCCGGCGTCGTGCGCGCGAGCAGGATCATCAGGTCGGAGTGCTGGATGCGTGAGATCCAGACCTTCTGTCCGCGCACGATGTAGCGATCCCCGTGGCGCGTGGCCGTGGTCGTGATGGCGGTCGTGTCGGTGCCGGCAGAGGGCTCGGTCACGCCCATCGACTGCAGCCGCAGCTCTCCGCGCGCGATCGCGGGCAGGTACTTCTGCTTCTGCGCCGGCGATCCATGGCGCAGCAGCGTGCCCATGTTGTACATCTGCCCGTGGCACGCGCCGGCATTGCCGCCGGCGCGGTTGATCTCCTCCATGATGACCGAGGCCTCGGCCACTCCGAGGCCGGAGCCGCCGTACTCCTGCGGAATCAGGGCCGCGAGCCAGCCGGCGCGAGTGAGCGCGGCGACGAACTCCTCGGGATACGCGCGGCGGGCATCGACCTCGCGGAAATAAGCGTCGGGGAATTGCGCGCACAGCGCGCGCACGGCCTCGCGGATCTCCGCGTGGCGGGCGTCGAGCGAACCCAACGAGCTAATCCGCGTAGGTGCCCGCCTTGCGGATGATCGGTCCCCACTTGTCGATTTCAGCCTTCAGCCAATCGCGCAGCCCGGCGGGCGTCTGCATCGGCTCGGGCACGATCTGCGCGCCCAGCTCGGCGAACCTGCTCGCGACCACCGGGTCCTTCAACGCCGCGCGCAATGCTTCGTTCAGCCGGTCGAGTGCCTCGCGCGGCGTGCCCTTCGGCGCATACACCCCATGCCACACCACCACTTCGAAGTCCTTGAGCCCCTGCTCGTCCAGCGTCGGCGCGTCCGGTAGCGCGGCGATGCGCTGCTTCGTGGTGACGCCGTAGAACTTCACCTTCTGGGCCTTGATCTGCGGGATGGTCTGCGTCGTCTGGTCGCACAGCATGTCCACCTGCCCGCCCAGCAGCGCAGTCATGGCCGGGCCCGTGCCCTGGAACGGGATGGTGGTGAGCTCCACGCCGATCGCCTGCATGAAGAGCATCCCGCACAGCTGCGAGACAGCGCCCAGCCCCGCGTTGGCGAGGTTGATCCGGTCCTTGTTGGCCTTCACGTAGGCGATGAAGTCCCGCAGGTTGTCCGGCGGCAGGTCCTTCTTGCCCAGCATCGTCATTGGCACGTCGGCGACCTGTCCGATGTATTCGAAGTCGGTGAGCGGGTTATAGGGCAGCTTGCGATAGAGGCCGGTCGCCGTGGCCATGCCGTTGTGGTGGATGAACACCGTGTAGCCGTCGGGGTTCGCCTTTGCCACGTAGTTCGCGGCGATGGTCCCGCCCGCGCCGAGCTTGTTTTCCACGACCATCGACTGGCCGAGCGTTTTCGACATGGAGGCCGCGAGCGTGCGTGCCACCACATCGGTGGGCCCGCCGGCCGCGAAGGGCACGACCAGGGTGACGGTGCGCGTCGGCCAGGGCTGCGCCCAGGCGCCGTTCGCGAATGCCGCCACCAGCACCAGCAGCACCGCTTTCAGGGTGGACTTCATGGGTTCTCTCCTCGGTTTGTCTTCTCCCCCGATAATAGCCGGGCTGGAGACGGGAGCATTCGATGGCGGGTCCGCTGCAGGGATTGAAGGTGATCGAGATGGGCACGCTGATCGCGGGCCCCTACTGCGCGCGCCTCATGGCCGAGTTCGGCGCCGAGGTGGTGAAGATCGAGACGCCGGGCGAGGGAGACCCGCTGCGCAAATGGCGCAAGCTGCACGAGGGCAATTCCCTGTGGTGGTACGCGCAGGCGCGAAACAAGAAGTCCGTCGCGGTGAACCTCCGGGACCCCGAAGGCCAGGGGGTCGTGCGGCGCCTCGCCGCCACGGCCGACGTGGTGGTGGAGAATTTCCGTCCCGGGACGCTGGAGAAGTGGGGACTCGGCTACGAGGCGCTCTCGCGCGAGAACCCGGGGCTGGTGATGGTCCGCCTCTCGGGTTATGGCCAGACCGGGCCCTACAAGGATCGCCCGGGCTTCGGCGCCATCGGCGAGTCCATGGGTGGCATGCGCTACATCACCGGCTATCCCGATCGCGCGCCGGTGCGCGTCGGCATCTCCATCGGTGATTCGCTCGCGGCGATGTTCGGCGTGATCGGCGCGCTGATGGCGCTCCGCCACCGTGACAAGTCGGGCAAGGGCCAGGTGGTGGACGTCGCTCTCTACGAAGCGGTGTTCGCGATGATGGAGTCGATGCTGCCCGAGTTCGGCATGGGCGGCCACGTGCGCGAGCGCAGCGGCGCGGCACTCCCCGGCATCGTGCCTTCCAACACCTACCCGTGCGCCGATGGCAAGTACGTGGTGATCGGCGCCAACGCCGACTCCATCTTCAAGCGGATGATGCGAGCCATCGACCGGCCGGACCTCGCCGATGATCCCGCGCTCGCGACCAACGATGGCCGCGTCAAGCGCACCGAGGAGCTCGATCGGGTCATCGGCGAATGGACCGCGCGCCATGACCTGGATACGGTGCTGCGGGTGCTCGACTCCGCGGAGGTGCCCTCGGGGAAGATCTACTCGATCGCCGACATCGCGGCCGACCTCCATTTCCATGCGCGCGGCATGATCGAGCGCCATCGCCTCGGCGACAAGGAGCTGCTGCTGCCCGGAATGGTGCCGCGCCTTTCCGACACGCCCGGCGAGACCCGCTGGATCGGGCCCAGGCTGGGCGAGCACACCGACGAGGTGCTCGGGGCGATCGGCTACGGTCCAGACGAGATCGGCGCGATGCGCGCGCGCGGCTCGATCGCCTGAGGCGCGAGGACGCGGTTACGTGCGGCGCTTGTAGAAGTAGAAGTCCGCGGTGAAGGCGACGCGCGTTTCGGTGCCGAGGCTCGTGTCGGTGCAGCCGGTGGCGGGCGCGGCACCGCCTATGGTGTTCACGCGCTGCACGCTGGTGACCCCATTGAACAATCCAGCGCCCGTGGTCGATTGCGTGCGATAGAGCGCCCAGGGCAGGTTGCCCGGACCGGCGGGCTGGGTCGCCGCGACGCGCCCCGACGTGCTGCTGCGGTCCGACGAGGACTCCCAGGATCCCACGGTGGAATGCGTGCCGATGCTGCGAGTGCCGTCGAACAGCGTCGCGTCCGGGTTCAGGAACGTCCACGCGTAGCCGCCCCGCCCCGCGCGGCATTCGTACACGTGCGTACCCGTCGCCCTCAGCATGAAGTCGGGCGCCTCGTTCGCGGAGGCGCGCAGCTGCGGCGCGATCCCGGCTGGCACCCCGACCGCTGCGGCAGCGTTGGACGCGGCGAAGACCAAGGGGAGCAGGGCGAGGATGGGACGGATCATGGGGGCCTCCGGGAAAGGAGCTTCATGAGCCATGACAGGCGCGGCCGGCCGCAGTTCCTTAGGAGTAAAATCCGCTCACTCCCGCCTGTCCGGATCCCATGCGTCTCTACGTGAACGACGTCGCCGTGCGCGACGGCTTCCAGATCGAGAAGGTCTTCGTCCCCACGTCGACCAAGGCCGAGCTCATCAACCAGCTCTCGCGCACCGGTTTGCACAAGATCGAGGTGACCTCCTTCGTTTCCTCCAAGGCCGTGCCCGCGCTGGCCGACGCCAACGAGGTGCTGGCGGCGATCGAGCGCGTGCCGGGCGTGGTGTACGTGGCGCTGGTGCCCAACATCCGCGGCGTGCAGAACGCGGCGGCGACGGCGCGCAAGCCCGACGAGGTGAACGCGGTCGTCTCCGCGTCCGAGACCCACAACCGCGCGAACATCAACCGCACGCACGAGCAGTCGCTCGGCGAGCTCGAAACCATGGTGAAGGTCGCCCACGAGGCGGGCATGAAGATCACCATGAGCCTGTCCACCACGTTCGGCTGCCCGTTCGAGGGCCACGTCTCCGAGGACGTGGTGCTGCGGTTCGTCGAACGCTTCCGCAAGCTGGGCTTCGACGGCATCTCGCTCGCGGACACCACCGGCATGGCCAATCCGCGCCAGGTGCGCGACCTCACCCGCAAGGTGCTGGCCGCGTTTCCCGCGCCCGACGAGACCTACTACACCCTGCACTTCCACAACACGCGCGGCATGGGCCTCGCCAACGTGGTCGCGGGCATCGAGGCGGGCGTGCGCTCGTTCGACGGCTCGGTCTCCGGGTTGGGAGGCTGCCCTTTCGCGCCCGGGGCGAGCGGCAACATCTGCACCGAGGACATGGTGAACATGCTCGAGGACATGGGATACGACACCCGCGTCGACCTGGCGAAACTGCTCGCGGTGGCGCGCCGCATCCCCGTGGTGGTCGGCCACGACACGCCCGGCCAGGTGATGAA
>DATLEL010000454.1:0-5313 GCA_035525255.1 Usitatibacter sp. | reverse complement strand
CGGATGTCCTTGCAGTTTTCCTTGAAGGTGAGGCCGAGGATGTTCACCTTGGCGCCGAGGATGTTGCGGCCCTGGTGGATCATCTGCTTCACCGTCTGGCGGGCGACGTACGGGCCCATGCCGTCGTTGATGCGGCGGCCGGCGAGGATCACCTGCGGGTGGTAGCCGACCAGCTCCGCCTTGTGCGTGAGGTAGTACGGGTCCACGCCGATGCAGTGGCCGCCGACCAGGCCCGGCTTGAAGTTGAGGAAGTTCCACTTGGTGCCGGCCGCGGCGAGCACCTCGCTGGTATCGATGCCGAGCCTGTCGAAGATGATCGACAGCTCGTTCACGAAGGCGATGTTCAGGTCGCGCTGGGTGTTCTCGATCACCTTGGCGGCTTCGGCCACCTTGATGGAGGACGCCTTGTAGACGCCCGCGGTGACTACCGAGGCATACAGGCCGGCGACCTTCTCGAGGGTCTCGGCGTCGTCGCCCGATACCACCTTGAGGATCTTGGTGAACGTGTGCTCCTTGTCGCCCGGGTTGATGCGTTCCGGCGAATAGCCCACGTGGAAATCCTGCCTCCAGCGCATGCCCGAGCAGCGCTCCAGGATCGGCACGCAGATCTCCTCGGTGGCGCCGGGGTAGACGGTGGATTCATAGACGACGATCGCGCCGCGCTTCATGTGCTTGCCGACGATCTTCGAAGCGGACTCGAGGGGCGAGAAATCCGGCTGGTGCGCGTCGTTCACCGGCGTCGGCACCGCGATGATGATGTAGTCGGCGTTCGCGATCTGGTCGGCTTCGTCGGTGACGGCCAGCATGTGCGCGCGCTGCAGCTCCTCGGTCGCGACCTCACCCGTCGGATCGACATGCTCCTTCAGGTTCGCGATCTTCTTGGTGGACAGGTCGTAGCCGATGGTCATGCGCTGCTTGCCGAACGCAACGGCCACGGGCAGTCCAACGTATCCGAGGCCCACGACGCAAACCGTGCCGAGGTGGGGGGTGGCTTCAGGGGTCTGGTCTTCGAGGCTCTCGGAAAGAGCCGGCATCTCGAGCATGTAAGTCTCCGTCGTGGCAAGGGGTGTAGCGGGATGGGTCCATTCTCGTCAGCGAGTTTGAAAACACGGCCCTACCCCCCCGTGCCGAAAGAACCATGCCGTCGCGTTTTTGTTGACGGACAAGCGCCTGCGTCATCCGGAGCAGGCGCTTCGCCTACGGTAAGTTCTTGAAAAGTTGGCAGTCCCTGATCCAAAAGGCCCATGCCGGGTACACACGTCGCGATCCATCCGGGGCCGCAATATTCGGCCATCAACACCCGGAGACGTCATGTACCAAGACCAGATTCGCCCCCTCCTGGCCGCCCACGCCCGCCTGCTGGTGCCCGTCGACCAGCTTGCGGACGAGAGCGACCTGTATGAAGCGGGGCTGACCTCCCTGTCGACCGTGAACCTGATGCTCGCGCTGGAAGAGCATTTCGACGTGGAATTCCTCGACCGCATGCTGGGCCGCAAGACTTTCGGCTCCATCAAGGCGCTGTCGGACGCCATCGCCGAGCTGCGCGGCACTGCACCCGTAGCGACCCCCACCCCCACCCTTCGCGTGCAGGGGGCGGCGTGAGCCCCGCCAAGCTGGCGCTGGCGCCGGCCCCCCTCGACCAGGATTCCTTCGCCGCTCTGCTCGACCGCATCCATGTCATCGGCCGCGACGTGATCGCGCCGGCGGCCGATGCCGTCGATCGCGACGCGCGCTTCCCGCAGGAGGCGTTCGACGCGCTCAAGGCGGAAAAGCTCCTCTCTTCCTATGTGCCTGCGGATTTCGGCGGCATGGGACTGGACATCACGCAGGTCTCCGCGATCTGCGAGGTGCTGGGCCGCTATTGCGCGTCGACCGCCATGATCTTCGCGATGCACCAGATCCAGGTCGCCTGCCTGGTGCACCACGGCCTCGGCACCCCGTTCTTCCGCGACTACGCGCGCGAGATGGTGTCGAAACAGAACCTGCTCGCCTCCGCCACCACCGAGCTCGGTATCGGCGGCGACGTGCGCTCGAGCCTCTGCGCCGCCAAGGTGGTCGACGACCACTTCATCCTCGAGAAGCAGGCGCCGGTGATCTCGTACGGCGAGCAGGCCGATGCGATCCTGGTCACGTGCCGCAAATCCGAGGACGCGGCCAAGAGCGACCAGGTGCTGGTGCTGGTGCGCAAGGAGGACGCGCTGCTGCGCCGCCTGTCCGAATGGAACACCCTCGGCTTCCGCGGCACCTGCAGCCCCGGCTTCGAGCTGAAGTCCATCGGCCGCGCCGAGCAGATCTTCCCCGTCTCGTACGGCGAGATCCACGGCCGCACGCAGCACCCGGTGGCGCACATCCTCTGGGCCTCGCTCTGGACCGGCCTCGCCGCCGACGCGCTGGCACGCGCGCGCAGCGTGGTGCGGGCCGAGGCTCGCAAGAACCCGGGCGTCACCCCGATCTCCGCAACGCGCCTCGCCGAAGCCGACATCGTGCTGAACACGATGAAGAGCACGCTCACGGCGACGCTCGACGAGTACCACGCGCTTCACCGCGCCGGCAGTCCGGAGGCGTTCTCCAACTACGCGTTCTCGATCCGCGTGAACAACCTGAAGCTCACCGCCTCGCACCTGGTGCTCGATATCGTGATGCGCGCGATGATGATCTGCGGCATCCAGGGCTACCGCAACGATTCCAAGCTGTCGCTCGGGCGACACCTGCGTGACGCCACCGGCGCGGGCCTGATGGTCAACAACGACCGCATCCTCGGGCAGAACGCGATGATGCAGGTCGCGCTGAGGGAGGCCTGAGCATGTGCGTGTTGCCCGCGCGGCATGACGACTTCTCCTTGCCCGTCAACGAGGATGCGTACGGCAGCTACCGCGAGCAGCTGGTGGAGGCCGGGCTGCTGGTATCGCTGGGGGTCAAGGGGCTGTGGGGCCGGGGCGCCGACTTCGAGCGCGCCATCGAGCATTTTGACGCGCTGGTGACGAAGCACGGCCGCGCGCTCAAGCCGCAGGTGATGCGCTTCCCGCCGGTCTTCGCGCGCAGCAACTACGAGAAGATCGACCACATCCATAACTTCCCCGACCTCATGGGGTCGGTGCACACCTTCACCGGCGACGAGAAGCACCACCGCCAGATGCTGAGCCGCTTCGAGGCGAAGCAGGACTGGACGCAGGACCTCTCGCCCGCCGCGGTGATGATGACGCCCGCGATCTGCTATCCGCTCTATCCCACCGCGGCCGGCACGACGCTGCCCGCGGATGGCCGCCGCGTGGACCTGCAGGGCTACGCGTTCCGCCACGAGCCCTCCGACGATCCCGCCCGCATGCAGATCTTCCGCATGCACGAGTACGTGCGCCTCGGTACCGCGGCGCAGGCGCTCGAGCATCGCGCCCACTGGCTCGACAAGGGCCAGGAGATCTTCGAGTCCGTGGGGCTCAAGACCGAGCGCGTGCTGGCGAACGACCCCTTCTTCGGCCGCGGCGGCAAGGTGCAGAAGGTGATGCAGCTCGAGCAGAACCTCAAGTACGAGTTCGTGATCCCCATCTGCTCCACCGAGAAGCCGACGGCCATCGGGTCGTGCAACTACCACCTCGACCACTTCGGCGTCGCGTTCGACATCAAGGCGCACGATGGCACTGTCGCGCACAGCGCCTGCGTGGGCTTCGGCCTGGAGCGCATCGCGCTCGCCCTTTTCAAGACCCACGGCCTGGAGATCGCGAAATGGCCGCGGGAGGTCCGGGATGTGCTCGCCCTCGACTGATTCGGCAGCGCTCGCGATCCGGGCGCTCGATCCCGCCACCTACCAGCGCCACGCCCTCCACGGCGATGGGCGCACCTGGCCGGAGACCAACTGCTACACCGACCTCCTGATCGAGGTGGTGCACGGCTTCGGCCACGAGCCGCTCGCGATGCTGCCCTTCACGCTGGCGATCGACTTCGAGGGCGACCAGTGGACGTTCTTCAAGCCGCCGCACGCCGAGCTGGAAACGCTCTATGGCATGGACGTGCAGGAGCTCGCCCTGTGGCGCCCCCTGGTCGAGCACGTCGTCGAGCAGGTGGAAGCGGGTCATCCGGTGCTGGTGGAGCTGGACTCCTGGTACCTGCCCGACACCTCCGGAACCGCCTACCGGCTCCTGCACAACAAGACCACGGTGGGGGTGAACTCGATCGACGTGAAGAACCGGCGCATGGGCTACTTCCACAATGCCGGGTACTTCTCGGTCGAAGGGGACGATTTCACGCAGCTCTTCCACATGGACGGTTTTCCGCACGACCGGGTCCTGCCGCCGTACGTGGAATTCGTGAAATGGACGCGCGGCTTCCGCGCGCTCCAGGGCCGCGAGCTGGTGGAGGCCTCGCTGCCGCTCCTCGCCAGGCACCTGCGGCGCGCGCCGCGCGAGAACCCTTTCCCCAAGTTCAAGGCGCGCTTCGCGCGCGACCTCGACTGGCTGATGCAGGCCGACATCGCGCGCTTCCATGCGTACTCGTTCGCGAACCTGCGCCAGTACGGCGCGTGCTTCGAGCTGGGCGAGAGCTACCTGCGCTGGCTGGGCGCGAACGGGATCGAAGGTGTCTCGGCGCCGGCGGACGCGCTAAAGCAGGTTTCCGAGACGGCGAAGGCGATGCAGTTCCAGCTCGCGCGCTCGATGGCGCGCAAGAAGCCCCTCGACCTCTCGCCCATCGACGCCATGGCCACGCAGTGGAGCCAGGCCCTCGATCCGCTGCGCGCGCGCTTCGCCTGAGCCCCGCGACATGACCTCCACGCGCACCCTTCCCCTCACCGCCGGCTGGCAGCTCGCGCGCACGGCGGCGGGCGCGTTCGCTTCGCCCGCGCAGCTGCCGGCCGCCGCGCTCGAATGGCGCGAGGCGCGGGTCCCGGGAACGGTGGCCTCGAGCCTGCACAAGGACGTGTCCGAAGCGGGACGCTACGACGCCGACGACTACTGGTATCGCGTGACCTTCGTGACCCCCCGCGACAGCGCGGGCGCGCGGCTGCGCCTGCGCTTCGATGGGCTCGCCACCCTCGCCGATGCATGGCTGAACGGCGAGCCGATCCTCTCCTCGCGCAACATGTTCCTCGGGCATCGCGTCGACGTGACGGATCGCATGCGCGACGTGAACCACCTCGTGATCCGCTTCTCGTCGCTCGCCGCGGCGCTGGGCGTGAAGCGCCGGCGTCCGCGCTGGAAGACGGCGCTGGTCGAGGAGCAGAACCTGCGCTGGTTCCGCACCACGCTCCTCGGCCGCATGCCGGGATGGTCGCCGCTGGTCCAGCCGGTCGGCCCGTGGGGCCCGGTGTCGCTGGAATGCATC
>DATLEL010000453.1:0-7094 GCA_035525255.1 Usitatibacter sp. | reverse complement strand
TGGATAGCCGGCCACGCGCAGCTCGTACGTGGGACGCTCGTCGTCCGCGAGGAACGGGATATCGCGGGGCACGAAGCGGGGAGCGCCCATGTCCACGGTCACCTGCCCCGAATCCTCGATGCGCGGCGCGATGACGCCGCTTGCGGTCTCCACGCGGATCTCGTGCTTCGTGGTGAGCCCCTCGTCGAGCACGTAGCGCGCGAAGCAGCGCGCGCCGTTGCCGCACTGTTCCACCTCGCCGCCGTCGGCGTTGAAAATGCGGTAGCGAAAGTCGTTCTCCGCCGAGGCCGGCTTCTCCACGAGCAGCAGTTGGTCGCAACCCACGCCGCGATGGCGATCGGCGATCGCGCGCACCTGGTCCGGGGTGAGGGCGATCGCCTCGCGTACGCCGTCCAGGACCACGAAGTCGTTGCCCTGGCCATGCATCTTGGTGAACCTGAGCTTGCGCAGTGCCATGAAGCAAATTCTACCGGTTGGCCGCTTTGTGGCGGATGGTGCGCGGGTGCCATTGCGTACATACTCGGCCCTCCCCTCGCATCACCGCAGCAGCTCCGGCCCCACCCGGCCCGAAAGGCATTCCCCATGAAAGTCGCAGAGAGAACCGCGTTCGCCGATGTCATGCGCGACAACGAAGCCGAGATCCTGGCCGATTGGACGCGTGCGCAGGGTGCCGGCAGCGCGCGCCGCGATCCTTTGCTGGAAGCCGAGAACCGCCGCAACTCGAAGGAATTCCTCGCGGCGACCGTGAAGGCGCTCGGCAGCGGCGAGAGCGTGGTGATCTCGCAACCGGCCTGGGACGAAGTGCGCCGCATCCTCGACGACGTCTCCAGCACGCGCGCGACCCAGGGGCATTCGCCGGCGGAGACCGCCACTTTCGTGTTTTCGCTCAAGCAGCCGGTGTTCTCGCGGCTGCGCAGCGAGGTGGCCGACCCCCAGCGCCTGGTCGACGCGTTCTGGGACGCGACGCTGCTGATCGATTCGCTCGGCCTCTACACCACCGAGGCCTACCAGAAGACCCGCGAGCAGGTGATCCAGCGGCAGCAACGCGAGCTGCTCGAGCTGTCGACGCCGGTCGTCGAGCTGTGGCAAGGGATCCTGGCGCTCCCGCTCATCGGGACCCTCGACAGCAGCCGCACGCAGGTGGTGATGGAGAGCCTCCTCGACAAGATCGTGGAGTCGGGCGCCGCCATCGCCATCATCGACATCACCGGCGTGCCCACGGTGGACACCCTGGTGGCGCAGCACTTGATGAAGACCGTCGCCGCCGCGCGCCTGATGGGAGCCGACTGCATCATCAGCGGCATCCGCCCGCAGATCGCGCAGACCATCGTGCACCTCGGCGTCGACCTGTCAGAAGTCACCACCAAGGCGAGCCTCGGCGACGCCTTCAAGGTCGCGCTCAAGCGCACCGGCTCGCACCTCACGCTGGAGTCCTGATGGAGGGGCAACGTTATACTTTGCGGCTCCAAAAATTCGCGTCAACCGCGAAAGGTCGCCAGCAATGAAAGCAAACGACAAGAGCCCCGTCGCCGCGGTCCTGCGCAAGCACGAAATCGACATCCTGGCGGAATGGGTCGCGGCCCAGTCGCGCGGGGGACGGCGGGATGCCGCGCAGGAGGCCGAGCTGCGCGCGCTATCGAAGGAATTCCTGGCCGCCGTCGTGACGGCCCTGCATGAAGGCAGCACCACCGAAACCGGCGCTTCGAACTGGAGCCAGGTGCGCGAGCTGCTGGCGGAGCTCTCGGGGCGCCGCGCGACGCAGGGGTACTCGCCCGCCGAGACCGCCACTTTCGTGTTCTCCCTCAAGCAGCCGATCTTCGCGCGGCTGCGCAAGGAGGTGACCGGGACCGACGCGCTCGCCGATGCATTCTGGGAGGCGACGCTGCTGATCGATTCGCTGGGGCTCTACACCACCGAAGCCTTCCAGAAGAGCCGCGAGCAGGTGATCCAGCGGCAGCAACGCGAGCTGCTGGAGCTTTCCACGCCCGTGGTCGAGCTGTGGCAGGGGATCGTGGCGCTCCCCCTCATCGGCACGCTCGACAGCGGCCGCACCCAGGTGGTGATGGAGAGCCTGCTGGAAAAGGTCGTGTCCACCGGGGCCTCGATCGCGATCATCGACATTACCGGGGTGCCCACGGTGGACACGCTGGTGGCGCAGCACTTGATGAAGACCGTCGCCGCCGCGCGCCTGATGGGGGCCGACTGCATCATCAGCGGGATCCGCCCGCAGATCGCGCAGACCATCGTGCACCTCGGCGTGGACCTGTCCGCAGTCACCACCAAGGCGAGCCTGGGCGATGCGTTCAGGGTCGCGTTGCAGCGCGCCGGTTCGCGGGTGGCGCCGGCCGAAACGCAGGCGGCCTGATCCATGGAGCGCATTCCGATCCTTCGCATGGGGCGCTTCCTCCTGGTGACCATCCAGGTGGACATGCACGACCAGCTGGCGCTCACGCTGCAGGACGACCTCACCCAGCGCATCGTCACCGACCGCGCCAAGGGCGTGCTGATCGACATCTCCTCGCTCGACGTGGTGGATTCCTTCATCGGCCGCATGATCAGCAGCATCGCCGGCATGTCGCGCATCCTCGATGCCCAGACCGTGGTCGTGGGCATGCGACCCGCGGTGGCCATCACGCTGGTGGAGCTGGGCCTCGACCTCGCGGGAGTGCGCACCGCGCTCAATGTCGAAAAGGGCATGACGCTGCTGCAGGCGAGCACGGACTGACGCCGCATGGCGCACGACCACGAGATTCGCGTCGAGCGCAGCGACCCCCTGGCGCTCAAGACCGGTGAGGACGTGGTGCGGCTCCGGCAGGCGGTGCGCGAGCGCGCGGTGGCGGTAGGTTTCACGCTCGTGGACCAGACCAAGATCGTAACGGCCGCGAGCGAGCTCGGCCGCAACACCATCCAGTACGGCGGCGGCGGCGAGGCGATCATCGAGGTCGTCGCCAACGGCACGCGCCGCGGCGTGCGCCTCGCCTTCGTCGACCAGGGTCCGGGCATAGCCGACATCTCGCTCGCGATGAAGGAGGGCTACACCTCCGGCGGCGGCCTGGGCCTCGGGCTTCCGGGCGCCAGGCGCCTCTCCGACGAGTTCCACATCGAATCCGCGCCGGGCAAGGGCACACGCGTCTCCATCATGCGATGGAAGCCGTACTGACGCCGATGAACGCCCTCGCCATGGTCGTGAGCGACTCGAGCCACGTCTCCTCGGCGCGGCTCGCGCTGCAGCGGCTTGCGAGGGACCTCGAGTTCGACGAGACGCGCGCGGGTCGCGTGGCGATCGTCGCCACCGAAGCGGTCAGCAACATGATCCGGCACGGCGGCGGCGGCACGCTCGCCGCGCGGCCGCTGGTGCGCGACGGCGCGCTCGGCATCGAGATGCTCGCCATCGACACCGGCCGCGGCATGCGCGATTTCGCCGGCAGTGCGGTGGACGGAGTGTCGACCGGCGGCACTCCCGGCACGGGCCTGGGCGCGATCCGGCGGCTCACCGACGAATTCGAGGTGCGCACCGGCGATGGCCGCGGCACCGTGATGCGCATGGTCCTGTGGAACCGCGTTCCCGGCGATGACCCGTCGGCCTACGAGGTGGGCGCGGTGCTGGTGCCGAAGGAAGGAGAAAGCGCATGCGGTGATGCGTGGGCCATGGAGCCGCACGTGGACGGCGTGACGTTCGTGGTTTCCGATGGCCTCGGCCACGGCATCGAAGCGAGCCGCGCGTCCGCCCTCGCGGTGGAGGCGCTGCGCAGCCATCCCGAATACTCCGCGATCCGCATGCTCGACCTCGCCCACGGACGCCTGCGCCACACGCGTGGCGCGGCCCTCGGCGTGATCCGCCACGAGCGCTCCAGGGGAGAGGTCGTCTTCGCCGGGGTCGGCAACATCTCGGTCACCGTGATCGAAGGCGAAACGCGCCGCGCGATGGTTTCCCACAACGGCATCGTCGGCCACAACATGGCGCGCTCCGAGGAGTATCGTTATCCATGGCCGCGGGGCTCGCTGCTGGTGGCGCATTCCGACGGGCTC
Source organism: Usitatibacter sp. (assembly GCA_035525255.1). Taxonomy (GTDB): domain Bacteria; phylum Pseudomonadota; class Gammaproteobacteria; order Burkholderiales; family Usitatibacteraceae; genus Usitatibacter. The sequence continues at coordinate 3,065 of DATLEL010000453.1, read as the reverse complement.
GAGTCGCGCTGGGACCTCGCCGCCTTCCCGGGGATCGTGTCGCACCATGCCTCGATCATTGCCGCGACTCTCTACGCGAGCCACACGCGCAAGCGCGACGACGTCGTCGTGATGGTGGCCAGGGAGACACGATGACGATCCGCCTCCTCACCTATTCGCTCAACGTGCAGGCCGACGTGGTCGGCGCGCGGCAGCGCGCGCGGCAGATCGCCGAGCTGCTCGGGTTCGAAGGGCGCGAGCAGACGCGCATCGCCACCTCCGTGTCGGAGATCGCGCGCAATGCGTTCCGCTACGCCGGCGGCGGGCGCGTCGAGTTCGAGGTCGAGGGCGAGACCGCGCCCCAGCTGCTGGTGGTGCGCGTGAGCGACGACGGCCCCGGCATCAAGCACCTGGACGAGGTGCTGGACGGCACCTATCGCTCGACCACCGGCATGGGCATCGGCCTCATCGGCTCGCGCCGCCTGATGGACCGCTGGGAAGTCCACTCGGAACCGGGCAAGGGCACCACCGTCACGCTCGGCAAGCTCTTTCCCGAGCGTGCCGGCCTGCTCACGCCACTCGCGGCCGGCAAGCTCGTGGCGCGCCTCGCCTCCATGCCGCATCCCACGTCGATCGCCGAGGTGCAGTCGCAGAACGCCGAGCTCCTCGGCGCGCTCGCCGACCTGCAGGAGAAGCAGGACAAGCTGCTCGAGATGTCGCGCGAGCTGGAAGACACCAACCGCGGCGTGGTGGCGCTCTATGCCGAGCTGGACGAGAAGGCGGCGCACCTGCGCCATGCCGACGACATGAAGAGCCGCTTCCTGTCCAACATGAGCCACGAATTCCGCACGCCGCTCAACTCGGTGCGAGCGCTGTGCGCCATGCTGGTGTCGCGGGTGGACGGTGCGCTGACCTCCGAGCAGGAAACCCAGGTGCGCTTCATCGCGAAAGCCGCCGAGGACCTGAGCGAGCTGGTGAACGACCTGCTCGACCTGGCCAAGATCGAGGCCGGCAAGACCGAGGTGCGCCCGTCGCACTTCGAGCCCAACGAGCTTTTCAGCGCGCTGCGCGGCATGCTCCGCCCGCTGCTGGTGACCGAGACCGTCGACCTGGTGTTCGAGGATGCCTCGGAGCTGCCGCCGATGCACACCGACGAGAGCAAGGTGTCGCAGATCCTGCGCAATTTCGTCTCCAACGCGCTCAAGTTCACCGAGCGCGGGTCGGTCAAGGTGCGCGCGGCGCTGGAGGAGGGCGAGTCGGTGGTGTTTTCGGTGACGGATACCGGCATCGGCATCGCGCCCGAGGACCAGCAGATGATCTTCGAGGAATTCACGCAGGTGCCGAGCGCGCTGCAGCGTAAGGTGAAGGGCACCGGCCTCGGGCTGCCGCTCTGCCGGCGCCTCGCCGCGCTCCTGGGTGGGGAGGTATGGCTGGAGAGCGAGCCGGGGCAGGGCTCCACCTTCAGCGCACGCATCCCGCTCAATTATCGGGGGGCCCCGGACGAGGCCCAGGCGCTGGCGGCGACGGCGATGCAGCAGCTGCCGCACGACGGGCCATGGGTGCTGATCGTCGAGGACGACGAGGCGACCCGCATGCTGTACGAGAAATACCTCCGCGGCAGCGCCTTCCGGCCGCTGTCGGTGCCCACCCTCGCCGCGGCACGCGAGATCGTGAAGGCGAGCCGTCCCGCCGCGGTCATCCTCGACATCATGCTGCCGGGCGAGGAGCAGCTCACCTGGCGCTGGCTCGCCGATGCCAAGGCCGCCGACGCGACGCTGCCGGTGCTGGTGGCGAGCGACAGCCAGGACGAGAGGAAAGCCCTTTCCCTGGGCGCCGACGCCTACTTCCACAAGCCTCTCAGCCGCGATTCGCTGCTCACGGCCCTCGCGCGCCTGGTGCCGCCCGCGACGGCGCAGCTGGCGCTCATCATCGACGACGATGACGCCGCGCGCTACGTGATCCGGCGCTCGCTGCGCCAGCCGATGAAGTTCGAGGAGGCGAGCGACGGCGTGACCGGCCTCGCCCTGGCCTCGCGGGTGCGTCCCGGCGTGATCTTCCTCGACTTGTCGATGCCGGGCATGTCCGGCGTCGAAGTCCTCGACCGGCTGAGCGCGGATCCCGCCACGGCGCACATCCCCGTGGTCATCGTCACTTCCCAGGACCTCAGCGTCGACGAGAGCGCGCGCCTGCGGCGCCACGCGCGCGCGGTGCTGCAAAAGCGCGACATCTCGGTGGAGCTCCTCGCGCGCACCTTGGACGGCATCGAGGCGCGCCCGCCGGTGTTGCAATGACCGTCCACCAGCCCCTCATCCTCAACGTCGACGACAACGACACGCTGCGCTACGTGAAGTCGCGCATCCTGCGGCAGGCGGGTTTCGAGGTGGCCGAGGCCGCGACCGGCGCGGAAGCGCTCGCGCGGCTCGCCGAGCGCTCGCCCGCCCTGGTGCTGCTGGACGTGAAGCTGCCCGACATGAACGGCCGCTCCATCTGCGCCGAGATCAAGAGCCACGCCGACACCTCGAGCATCGTGGTGCTGCAGACCTCGGCTTCGCACATCGAGTCGCGCCATCGCGTGCTGTCGTATGAAGCCGGCGCCGACGGCTACCTCGTGGAGCCCATCGAGCCCGAGGAGCTGGTGGCCCATGTGCGCGCGCTGCTGCGCATGCGCCAGGCCGAGAACGAGCGGCAGGCGGCGCTGGAGGACCTGCGCGAAGCCGACCGCCGCAAGGACGAGTTCCTCGCGATGCTGGCGCACGAGCTGAGGAATCCGCTCGCCCCGATCCGCAACGCGGTGGAGATCCTGAGACTCAAGCCCGACGAGAGCACGCAGGCCCGGGCGCGCGAGCTCATCGGCCGGCAGACCGAGCACCTCGCGCGGCTGGTGGACGACCTGCTGGACATGTCCCGCATCGCGACGGGCAAGGTCACGCTGCAGCGCTCGGTGGTCGAGCTCTCCGCGCTGGTGGACGCGGCGGTCGAGGCGGCGGCATCGCTCACCCAGGCGCACGGCCAGCAGCTTTCGGTGGCGAGGCTGGAGCGCGTGACCTGGGTGGAGGTCGACCCGGTGCGAATCCAGCAGGTCATCG
>DATLEL010000450.1:0-8143 GCA_035525255.1 Usitatibacter sp. | reverse complement strand
CCGGGGTGAAGGACATGGTGCGCATCTCCGATGGGCGCATGAGCGGCACCGCGGCCGGCACCATCGTGCTGCACGTGACGCCGGAGTCGGCCATCGGCGGCCCGCTCGCCTGGGTGCAGTCGGGCGACCGCATTCGCCTCGACGTCGAGCGCCGCGAGCTGGCGCTGCTGGTGAGCGACGAGGAGATGGCTCGGCGCCGCGAGGCGAAGCCGGTGAGCGCGCCGAAAGCCACGCGCGGTTACCTCAAGCTCTTCCTGCAGGCCGTGACGCAGGCGGACAAGGGCGTCGATTTCGACTTCCTGAGGAAGTAAGCTACGCCCGTCGTTTCGCCTGGGAGGGCAAATGGCTACGCGTTCCCGAATTGCGCGATTGCTCGCGTCGATCGTCGCTTGCCTGCTGGGGGCCTCCACGGCGTGGAGCGCCACGCCGGCCGTGTGCAACGGCTCCTATCACGGCATGGCCTTGCGCAGCGACGGCCTGGTGTTCTCCTGGGGCACCGACTATCACGGGGAGTTGGGATCCGGGAGGCTGCTGCAGCGCGCCGCTCCGGGCCCCGTCGGCGACTTGCAGGACGTGGTGGCGGTGGCCGCGGGCGATGGCTTCGGCATGGCGCTCCTCTCCGACGGCCGGGTGGCGACCTGGGGGTGGAACGTCGCCGGCCAGCGCGGCGACGGCTCGTTCACGCCCCACGGCAACGACATCACCATGGCGCGGATCAGCGACGTCGCGGCCATCTCGGCCGGCACCAATTTCGCGGCGGCCCTCACGCGGGATGGCCGCCTGTGGATGTGGGGCCAGAACGCCTACACGCTCGGCGATGGAACCAACCAGCCCAGCGCCACGCCGAAGCTCGTCGAAGGGCTTGCCGACGTCGTGCACGTCTCGGCCGGTTGGGGACACACGGCCGCGGTGACTCGCGATGGCAGCGTGTGGGCATGGGGCGACCCATTCGCAGTCGGCGCGACGGGCAACATCGTCGACGGCACTTCGTTCGCGCGTCCCTATCGCATTCCGGGCCTCGATCGCGCTCGCGCCGTGAGCGCGGGCAACGGCTATACGCTGGTGCTGCGCGACGACGGCACGGTGTGGGCGTGGGGAACGAATCGCTACGGCCAGCTGGGCGTCGAGGGCATCACCGACCGGATAGCGCCGGCGCCGGTGCCGGGCGTTACGGGTATCAAGGCGATCTCGGCCGGTGACTCCCAGGCACTCGCGCTGCGAGAGGACGGCACCGTGCTCGCGTGGGGCGCGAACCTGGAGGGCCAGCAAGGCGTGGGGTCCACGGGAGGGCCGCTTGCGCCCCACACGGTACCCGGCCTCCCGGCGATCGCGGCGATCTCATCGGGCGCGGCCCATGTGCTCGCGCTCACCGCGTCGGGCGAGCTGTGGGGCTGGGGCTCGAACTGGCGGCTCCAGCTTGGCCTGGCGCAATCGTTCGCCAGCTCGCCGCTGCGCCTGCCCGGCCTGCCCGCAATCCAGGCGATGGATGCCGGCGCGGGGTTCACCCTGGCGGTGCCCGGCGGACGCGTGCTCGCGTGGGGCGAGAACGGTTTCCAGCAGCTCGCGAGCGGCCCGTCGCCATTCGAGAACCGCACCACGCCGGGGGCGGTGCTGGGATTGCCCACGAATGTGAGCGCGATCGCCTGCGCCGGCCGCGCCTCGTTCGCGTTGCTATCCGATGGCGCGCTATGGGCGTGGGGCTCCAATGAAAGCGCACTCCTCGGTCGCGCGCCCACGATTCGCTCCACCGCCGCGCCCGTCGAAGGCCTTCCTCCACTGGCTTCGGTCGCCGCGAGCGGGATCGCGAGTCATGCGCTCGCGATCGATCGCGAAGGCCGCCTCTGGGCCTGGGGCGCCAACTACCAGGGACAGTTGGGCGACGGAAGCGAGATCCCCGCGTATCCCGCGCTGGTCGAGGGCTTGCCGCGCATCGCCTACGCTTCTGCCGGCTCGACTCACTCTCTCGCGATTGCGACCGACGGATCGGTGTGGGCGTGGGGACTCAACGACCATGGCCAGCTCGGCGACGGGACGCGGGTGAACCGCCTGCGGCCCGTGCGCGTCGTGGGTCTGCCGGCGGTGGTGGCGGTGTCCGGGGGCGGCAGCCATTCGCTTGCGCTGGGAAGCGACGGACGCGTGTGGGCGTGGGGAAAGGAGATCGATGGCCAGCTCGGCATCGGCCCGATCCGCGACCTGGACGAGCTCGTGCCGGTGGCGGTGGAATCGCTTGGCAAGGCGACCGCCATCGCCGCCGGCCTGTTGCATTCATTCGCGTTGCTGCAGGACGGCTCCCTATGGGGCTGGGGGATCAACTTCTTCGACGCGCTCGGCGACGATTCCGACCAGTTCCACTTCGACACGCCGATCCGCATCCGCACCGACGCGCCGGTGACGGCCATCACGACCGCGTCGACCCACGGGGCAGCCCTTGGCGCGAATGGCCCCATATTCGCGTGGGGTTTCAACATCGAAGGGCAAGTGGGCGATGGCACTTATGCCGACCGTCGCAGCCCGGTCGTCGTAGTGGGGGTGAACGGCGCAGGTTTCTTCAACGCGAGCCCGGAGAAACCTTTCTCGATCCCGGCCAGCAAGCTGCCCGCGTTCGGGCTGGTCGCGAGCGGGAGCCTCACCTCAGGCGTGGTGGCGCAGATCCAGTTCAATGCGGCGGATATCGGTGCCAACGGCAACGTGTACGCATTCGCATGGGCTCCCGTGGGCATCGTGAAGCGCGCCGCCGGCGAGAAGGCCGATCCCGCCGCGGCGTGCGTGTTGGCCCAGCTCAACAGCGGCGGCCAGCTGCAGCAGGTGACGGCATCCTCGCTGCAGGCGTACGTGTCGGGTGTGCTCGGCGCCCAGGGGCAGGCGGTGTCGGTGTTCACGGGGGCCACCGCCAGCATCGGCGGCGCTACGTTCTATGTGGGCTACGGCAGCAGCGCCTCGCAGATGCTCAACGGCAACAACCGCAGCGTGGTCTCCATCGACGCCACCACATGCAAGCCGCAGCCGCCGCAGACGGGATGGTGGTGGAACCCTGCGGAGCCTGGCCGTGGTTTCTCCATCGAGACGTCGGGCAACCGCATCTTCTTTGCCGCGTACATGTACGACACCAGCGGGCGTTCGACTTGGTATGTCGCCTCCGGCCCCACCGGGCTGGACGGCTCGCTCTTCAGCGGCACGCTGCAAAGCTATGCGAACGGACAGACCTTGTCGGGCAGCTATCACGCGCCCTCGCCCGCCGTCAGCGTGGGCCCGATGGCGCTTGCCTTCAACGACGCGAGCCATGGCACGCTGGTGATGCCGGGGACGCAGGGACCGATCCCCATCGAGCGCTTCAACATCGTGCCCGATGGCCTCAAGGCGCCGGTGCAGCAGTCGCAGCCGGAATCGGGGTGGTGGTGGAACGAGGCCGAGAGCGGGCGCGGCTATTACATCGAGTGGCAAGGCGGGAGCGCTTTCCTCGCCGGATACATGTACGACGATGCGGGCCAGCCTCTCTGGTATGTTTCACAGTCGGCCACGCCGGACGCACGCGCCTTCCAGGGAAGCTGGAGCCAGTACGGAAACGGCCAGGTGCTCGGCGGCGCGGCACGAGCCCCGGTGGTGGTGAACGGCAACGTCGCGCCGGTCGCGATCCAGTTCCAGGGCGCGGATACCGGCGTGCTCACGCTGCCTGGCGGCCGGCAGTCGCCGATCCGGCGGTTTCGTTTCTAGCGAAATTGGGGCAGAAGGCAGCATGACGAATTACAGGATTGCCGCCATGGGCGGGGACGGCATCGGGCCCGAGGTGATCGGCGCTGGTGTCGAAGTACTTCAATCCCTCGGCAAGGTAGAGGGATTCACGCTGGCGGTGAAGGAGTTCGACTGGAGCTCCGATCGCTACCTGAAGCACGGCGCGTACATTCCGGATGGCGGCCTGGACGAGCTCAAGACCTTCGACGCCATCTTCTTCGGCGCGGTCGGCAGCCAGAAGGTGCCCGACCACGTCTCGCTCTGGGGCTTGCGGCTGCCGATCTGCCAGGGCTTCGACCAGTACGCCAACGTGCGTCCGGCGCGCGTGCTGCCCGGAGTGAAGAGCCCGCTCGTGAACGGCAAGGACATCGACTGGGTTGTGATCCGCGAGAACACCGAGGGCGAGTACGCGGGCATGGGCGGACGCGCGCACCGCGGCCTGCCGATCGAGACCGCGACCGATGTCTCCGTGTACACGCGGGTCGGCGTCGAGCGCATCCAGCGCTTCGCCTTCGAGCTCGCGCGCAAGCGGCCGCGCAAGAAGCTCACCCTGGTCACCAAGTCCAACGCCCAACGCCACGGCATGGTGATGTGGGACGAGATCTTCTTCGAGATCGCGGCGGACTATCCCGACGTGCAGTGGGACCGCGAACTGGTGGACGCCATGACCACGCGCATGGTGCTCAAGCCGCAGACCATCGACGTGATGGTGGCGACCAACTTGCACGCCGACATCCTGTCGGACCTCGCCGCGGCGCTTTCCGGGAGCCTCGGCATCGCACCGACCGCCAACCTCAACCCCGAGCGCGCATTCCCGTCGATGTTCGAGCCGATCCACGGCTCGGCCTTCGACATCACCGGCAAGGGCGTGGCCAATCCCATCGCCACTTTCTGGACCGCTGCCATGATGCTCGAGCACCTGGGCGAGGCGAAAGCCGCGGCCCGCCTGATGAAGGCGATCGAAACCGTCACCGCCAGCGGCCGGCACACGCCCGACCTGGGCGGCAAGGCGACCACCGTCGAAATCACGACGGCGGTCAAGGACGCCATCCGCTGATTCCCCAAAAATGGGGTCTGACCCCATTTCTTCCCGAAATTGGGGTCTGACCCCAATTTCCGCCATGTCCCATCTAGAACTCGCAAATCTCACCAAGCGCTACGGCACGTTGAAGACGGTCGACGGCATGAGCCTCGCCGTGGAGCCGGGCGAATTCATCTGCCTGCTGGGCCCGTCGGGCTGCGGCAAGACCACGACGCTGCGGATGGTCGCGGGATTCCTCGAGCCCGACGAGGGCGAGATCCGCGTGGGCGGCAAGGTGGTCTCGGCGCCGGGCCGCGTGGTGCCGCCGGAGCGCCGCAACATGGGGATGATCTTCCAGAGCTACGCGGTGTGGCCGCACATGACCGTGACCGAGAACGTCGCCTACGGGCTGCGGATGCGCGGTGTCGCCACCGCGGAGCGGGATCAGCGCGTGCGAGCGATCCTCGATGCGACCAAGCTTTCGGAATACTCCGGGCGCTATCCCTCGGAGCTCTCCGGGGGACAGCAACAGCGCGTGGCGCTCGCGCGGGCACTCGCCCCGAACCCGGAGATCCTGCTGCTGGACGAGCCGCTTTCCAACCTCGACGCCAACCTGCGCGGCGACATGCGGGTCGAGATCCGCCGCCTGCACGACGAGTTCCGCAATACCTCGATCTACGTGACCCACGACCAGGTCGAGGCGATGACGATGGCGGACCGCATCGTGGTGATGAACGCGGGGCGCATCGAGCAGATCGGAACGCCCCAGGATGTCTACGACCGCCCCAACTCGCGCTTCGTGGCGAAGTTCATCGGGGCGAGCAACGTGATCGACGTGAAGCACGTCGGCGGCAACGAGGTCGCGGTCGGTGCGCACAGGCTGCATGTGGGCGAGGGCGAGTTCGCCGGCGCGGGCAAGGACATGAGCGTTTGCGTCAAGATGCACGACGTGGAGCTGCTGACGGGTGCGGTCCCCACGGGCAACAATGTGGTGCCGGGCGTGGTCCGCAGCCACGCGTACCTCGGCACGCATCGCGATTACGTGATCGACATCGGGCAGGACGTGCTGCTCGCCGCACCCGCGGCGCTGGTGGTGCCGCCGGGGTCGAATGTCAACGTGAGGTTCCGCGCCGAACGCTGCCGCGGCCTCGCACGCTAGTCCCACTACAACAAGATAGAGGAGCTCGACATGGTGAAGATCGGTCATTTCGCGGCAGCGGCGCTGCTCGCCGCCATTGCAACGCAAGCAGTCGCGCAGGAATCCACGCCCGCGATGGTCGCCGCGGCGGAAAAGGAAGGCAAGGTGGTCTGGTACTCGGCCGTGGACGTGAAGGTCGCCGAGAACATCGCCAAGCTCTTCAAGCAGCAGTACCCGAAGATCGACGTGGAGGTCGAGCGTGCGGGCTCGGAACGCGTCTTCCAGCGCGTGAACCAGGAATACCAGTCCAACATCAAGAACGTCGACGTGGTGAATTCCTCCGACGCCTCGCATTTCCTCTTCTGGAAGCAGCAGAAGCTGCTGGCCGCGCACACGCCGCCCGACGCGCTGAAATTCGCGCAGCAGTACCGCGACCCCGAGGGCTATTACTTCGTGTGGCGGGCGACCCTGTCTCCCATCGCGTACAACACCAACCTGGTGAAGGAAGCCGAAGCGCCCCAGGGTTACCAGGACCTCCTGGATCCCAAGTGGAAGGGAAAGCTGGTGAAGGCGCATCCCAGCTATAGCGGCACGAGCCTCACCGGCACCTTCGCGCTCACCAAGGCGCTCGGATGGGAGTACCTCGACAAGCTGTCGAAGAACGGCGTGCAGCAGCTGCAGTCGACCACCGCCCCACCCAAGAGCATCGCCAGCGGCGAGCGTGCGGTGCAGGTGGACGGCAACGAGTACAACCTCTTCATGGAGATCGACGCCAAGAGCCCGGTGAAGATCGTCTATGCGAAGGAAGGCACGCCCTTCGTGACTTCGCCCACGGCCATCTTCGCCGCGGCGCCGCACCCCAACGCGGCGCGGGTGTTCCAGAACTTCCTCTACACCGCGAAGGCGCAGCAGGTGCTGGTGGACGCCGGCGGCGCGCGCTCGGTGCATCCCGATGTGAAGGAGCCCGCCAACCGCACGCCCTTGAAGGACATCAAGCTCCTTCCCGACGATCCCGCCGGCATGCTGCCGCAGATCGCCGACATCAAGAAGAAGTACACGGCGCTGTTCGGAAACTGATGGCCTCGCGGGCACGGCGGCTCGATTTCACGGCGCCGTTCTCCGTCGCCATGGTGGCGCTGCTCGCGGCGCTGGTGCTGCTGCCGATGTACTGGCTGCTGGTGACGAGCCTGCGGGACGAGTCGAAGGCCTTCACGCTCGCGCACTACCGGCACCTGTTCGTCGATCCGGCGTTCGTGAAACCGCTGGTGACAACGCTGTGGACGTCCGCGGCGGTGGGGATCCTCTGCCTCGTGACCGCGGCCCCCATGGCGTACCTCGTCGCGCGCACCGACCTGCCGGGCAAGAAGCTCTTCCGCATGCTGGTGCTGGCTTCGTTCGTGACGCCGCCATTCCTGGGTGCGTTCGCGTGGGTGCTGCTGGGCGGGCCCAACGCGGGCCTCCTCAACCAGTGGTACTACGCGGCGATCGGCGCGAAGCCGTTCGAGGCCACGCCGCTCATCAACATCTTCTCGGCTTGGGGAATGGTGTTCGTGATGGCGCTCTATACCTTCCCGTACGTGTTCACGTTCGTCGCCAACAGCCTCGACATGATCCCGAGCGAGCTGGAGGAGGCCAGCGCCATCTTCGGCGCCTCGCCGTGGCGAACCGCGATGCACGTGACGCTGCCCCTCGTCATGCCGGCGCTGCTCGCGGGTTTCATCGTCGCCTTCCTGCAGTCGATGACGCTCTTCGGCACGCCGGCGATCCTCGCGCTCCCCGCGGGCATCGACACCATGACGACGAAAATCTGGAGCCTGTTCCAGTTCCCGCCGCAGCCCGGGCTTGCGGCAGCCGCCTCGCTGCCCCTGCTCCTCATTACCGTGGCTCTCCTGCGCGCGCAGACGGCCATCATGGGGCGCCGCGGCTATTCCATCATCGGCGGCAAGAGCACCGGCATGCGGCTCATCAAGCTGGGGGCCTGGAAGGCACCCGCGCTCGCGCTCTTCGGCTTCGTCCTCACCTGCTCCATCGTCCTGCCCTACGGCGTGCTGCTGCGCACCGCGCTGGTGAAGAACTGGTCGGGGCCCCTCGCCGGCAACTTCTCGCTCGAGCACTGGCGCTTCGTGTTCTTCGAGTTCAGCCAGACCAAGCTCGCGTTCGTGAACACCTTCATCCTCGGCGCCTCCGCCGCGACCGCCGGCACCATCCTCGTCGTCACCATCGGCTACCTCAGCCTGCGAAAGCTGGTGTGGGGC
>DATLEL010000425.1:0-2452 GCA_035525255.1 Usitatibacter sp. | reverse complement strand
CATGCCGGGCCTCTCCGGACTCGAGTTCATGCAGCAGCTCAAGGCGCGGCTGCCGTCCACGCCGGTCATCATCATGACCGCGTACTCCGACCTCGAGAGCGCCGTGGCGGCGTTCCAGGGGGGAGCGTTCGAATACCTGCCTAAGCCCTTCGACGTCGACCACGCGGTGGAGCTGGTGCGCCGCGCGATCGACGAGAGCCGCCGCCAGGTGGAGACGATCCAAACCGATGCGGAAGCGCCCGAAATCCTCGGCCAGGCGCCGGCGATGCAGGAGGTGTTCCGCGCCATCGGGCGCCTCGCGCATTCCCACGCGACGGTGATGATCACCGGCGAGTCGGGCACCGGCAAGGAGCTGGTGGCGCGCGCGCTGCACCGCCATAGCCCACGGGCGGCCAAGGCCTTCATCGCCATCAACACCGCCGCGATCCCGAAGGACCTGCTGGAGAGCGAGCTTTTCGGCCACGAGCGCGGCGCTTTCACCGGCGCGCAGGCGATGCGGCGTGGGCGCTTCGAGCAGGCGGAGGGCGGCACGCTCTTCCTGGATGAAATCGGCGACATGCCGCCGGACCTGCAGACGCGGCTGCTGCGGGTGCTCTCGGACGGCAACTTCTATCGTGTCGGCGGCCACACGCCGCTCGCGGCCAACGTGCGCGTCATCGCGGCGACGCACCAGGAGCTCGAGGCGCGGGTAAAGCAGGGGCTCTTCCGCGAGGACCTCTTCCACCGCCTCAACGTGATCCGGCTACGCCTGCCGGCGCTGCGCGAACGCCGCGACGACATCCCCATGCTCGCGCGTCACTTCCTCGGCAAGAGCGCGCGCGACCTCGGCGTCGACGGCAAGCGCCTCACCGACGCCGCGCTGCAGTTCCTCGCGGCTCAGGAGTGGCCCGGCAACGTGCGCCAACTGGAGAACGTCTGCCACTGGGTTACCGTGATGGCGCCGGGGCAGGTGGTCGACGTGGGCGACCTGCCGCCGGAAGTCCGAGGCGAGAGCTCCAGCGGCGATTCCGACGACTGGCGCCGCGCGCTGGAGCGCGAAGTGGCCGGCCGGCTCGCGCGGGGTGAAAGCGGCATCGCCGACGACCTCACGCGCGACTTCGAGACGGCACTCATCGTGAAGGCGTTGCAGCACACCGGAGGGCGCCGCATCGAGGCTGCCGGGCTCCTCGGAATCGGCCGCAACACCCTCACCCGCAAAGTGCAGGACCTCAAGATCGATACCAAGGACTAGCGCAGGTACTTGCCCTCGAATTCGGCGGGCGGAAGCGCGGGGCTTTCGTGGAAGCCCTGGTACTCGTCGCAACCGAGCGCGCGCAGCGCCTCGAATTGCGCCGCGGTCTCCACGCCCTCGGCGACCACCGAGAGCTTGAGCGAATGCGCCATGGCGAGGATCGCCTTGATGATCGCCTCGTCGTTGGGATCGGCCTCGATGTCGCGCACGAAGGAGCCGTCGATCTTGATCGCATCCACGGGCAGCTTCTTCAGGTACGAAAGCGACGAATAGCCGGTGCCGAAGTCGTCGATGGAGATCCCCACGCCCAGGTCGCCCAGCCGGTTCAGCAGCGCGGCCTTCTCGGCGATGTTCTGCATCAGGTGGCTCTCGGTGAGCTCGAGCTCGAGCGCCGCGGGCTTGATGCCGGCGCGCCGCAACGATTGCTCCACCGCGTTGTAGAGCCGCTCGCCGTCGACGACCTGCCCCACCGACAGGTTCACCGACAGGCGGAGCGCGGGACGCAGCTTCTGCCACGCGCGGATCTGCGCGCAGGCGCTCTCCAGCACCCACTCGCCGATGGTGACGATGAGCCCGGAGTCCTCGGCCACGTCGATGAACTTCCCGGGTGCGAGCAGCCCACGCCGCGGATGCTGCCAGCGGATCAGCGCTTCTACCGCCACCAGCTCGCCCGTGGAAACCTTCATCCGCGGCTGGTAGTGCAGCACCAGCTCGTTCCTCTTGAGTGCCAGGCGCAGGTAGTTCTCGACCGAAAGCCGCTCCTGGGCGCGCGCGTTCATGTCGGCGGAGAAGAACTGGTAGTTGTTGCGCCCCTTCTCCTTGGCGTAGTACATCGCGACGTCGGCGTTCTTCATCAGCGCGGCGCTGTCGCGGCCGTCGGTGGGATAGAGGCCGATGCCGATGGAGCACGAGGTGTTGAGCGGCTGGCCCTCGATCAGCATCGGCGCCGCCATGGCGGCGATCATCTTCTCGGCCACCTGCTGCGCGCCCTCGTCGTCGGTGTCGCGCAGGTTCTCGAGGATCACGGCGAACTCGTCGCCGCCCAGGCGGGCGACCGTGTCCGATGCGCGCACGCAGTCGGTGAGCCGCTTGGCGACCGCCTTCAGGAGCTCGTCGCCCACGTGGTGCCCGAGCGAGTCGTTGATGGTCTTGAACCGGTCGAGGTCGATGAACATGAACGCGAAGCCGGTGTGATGGCGCGCCGCGTTGACGATGCCCTGC
>DATLEL010000401.1:0-7342 GCA_035525255.1 Usitatibacter sp. | reverse complement strand
AAGCTAGAGGATTTGCCGCATGTCAGGCCATGGAGTACACGTCCACGGCCCGCACGACCATGCCGTGGAGCACGCGGCGCACGGCGGCGGGCTCGGGCAGCAGGTCGCGATCTTCACCGCGGTGCTCGCGACCGTCGGCGCAATCGTCAGCTTCTTCGGCGGCGATACGCAGAACACAGCCATGATCCACAAGAACGAGGCGGTGCTCCACAAGACCGCGGCCGCGAACATGTGGAACTACTACCAGGCGAAAAGCCAGAAGCAGAACCTCGCCGAGTTCGCCGCGGGCCTCGCCACGGACCCGCGCGCCGTGGAGAAATTCCAGTCCGAGGTGAAGCGCTACGCGGCCGAGAAGGAAGTCATCAAGAAGGATGCGGAGGCCCTCGAGGCGAGGTCGAAGGAAGCCAACGAGAAGGCCGAACATGCGCTGCACCCGCACCACATGCTGGCCATCTCCATGACCTTGCTGCAGATCGCCATCGCGCTCGCCTCGATCACGGTGCTCACGCAGAAGCGCTGGCTGCTCTACGGCGCCGGCACCAGCGCGCTCGCCGGAGCGATCCTCGGCATCGCCGCCTGGTTCTGAGTTGCTGCAGGTCCGCGGCCTCGCCAGGGCGTTCGCGGGGGCGAACCTCTTCGCAGGCGTGGACCTCGACGTCGCCGCGGGTGAATGGGTCGCGATCGTCGGCGAATCGGGCTCGGGCAAATCCACGCTGCTGAACATCGTTGCGGGGCTCGACCGCCCCGACGCGGGCGAGGTCAGGGTCGAAGGACAGCGCCGCGAATATTCCGACGACGACGCCCTCGCCCTGTGGCGGCGCGAGCACGTGGGCTTCGTGTTCCAGGCGTTCCATCTCCTTCCCTACCTGGACGTCGCGGGCAACGTGGCGCTGCCGCTGGCGCTGTTGCGCGTGGCGCCGGCAGCGCGCGAAGCGCGCGCACGCGACATGCTCGCCGCCGTGGGGCTCGCCGGCTTCGGGCCGCGGCGGCCGGCGTCGCTCTCCGGCGGCGAGATGCAGCGCGTGGCGATTGCACGAGCGCTGGTGCACCGGCCGCGGCTGGTGCTGGCGGACGAGCCCACGGGTAACCTTGACCAGCGCAGCGCCGGGGCGGTGCTGGACTGCCTCGGCGCCGCGGTGGCAAATGCCGGAGCCGCCGCGCTGATGGTGACCCACTCACCGGTCGCCGCGGCGCGCGCTTCGCGCGTGCTGCGCCTCGCGGGCGGGCGGCTGGCACCATGAACGCCGGCCTCGCCCGTCAGCTGATGCGCGGCAGCCTCGCGGCGAGCCGCGTGCGCATCGCGCTCACCGTCGCGTGCATCGCGCTCGGGGTGGCCATGGCAAGCGCAGTGCACACCGTGCATACGTCGGCGCTCGCGGAGATCGACCGTGCCGCGCGCGCGCTCGCGGGGCGCGCCGACCTCGAGGTTCGGGGCCCCCGCAGCGGCTTCGACGAAAGCGTATTCCTCGCCATCGCTGATCGACGCGAGGTCGAAGCGGCGAGCCCGGTGGTGGAGGCCGAAGCCGCGGTGGCGGATTCCACCAACGTCGTCCGCGTGCTTGGTATCGACGCCTTCCGCGCCGTGCGGCTGCAGCCTGCCTTCCTCGCGAGCGAGGCTTCGACCAGCGCCGCGGGTTTCGGCCGCCTCCTGGATGCACGTTCGCTATGGCTGTCGCCCACGGCTGCTCAACGCCTGCGGCTGAAAGCCGGCGACACGCTGCCGCTTCGCATGGCGAGCGGCGTCCGCGAGTACACGATCGCGGGTCTTTTGCCGGGCATGGATGCGGCGGGCGACCTCGCGGTGATGGACATCGCAGCGGCGCAGGTGGACCTGGACCGCGTCGGCCGTATCTCGCGCATCGACCTGCGGCTTCGCCAGGGCGTCGACGCCGCGCGCTTCGCCGCGGAGATACAGGCCCTGCTGCCCGCAGGCGTCGTGATCGGCGGCGCGGCCTCGCTCACCGGACGCGCGGCGGCAATCAGCCGGGCCTATCGCGTAAACCTCGACGCGCTCGCGATGGTGGCGCTGGCGACCGGCGCCTTCCTGGTGTTCGCGACGCTCGCGCTGCAGGCTGCGCGCCGGCGCCAGGAATTTGCACTGCTGCGCGCGCTGGGCGTGACGCGCCGCGGGTTGCTGGCGCTGCTCGCGGCCGAGGGGGCGCTGCTGGGAGCGCTCGGAGCGGTCTTCGGTATTGCCCTGGGTCTCGCAGGGAGCCGCGTGCTGCTGCAACGCAGTGGCACGGATCTCGGCGCCGGATATTTTGGCGGGCACGGCAATGCATTCGCGCCTGATCCGCTGTCGCTTGCGGGCATTGCCGCGCTTGCCATCGCGATGTCGATCGCCGGTGCGCTGCAAGTCGCGCGCGCCGTGGCGCGGATCGACGTGGCGGAAGCGCTGCGCGACCGCGCCGTCGACCTGCCCCGTGCGAGCGGCAGCGGCAGCGCAGCCCTCGTCTTGGCCCTGGCGGGCCTCCCCTTCCTTTGGTTGCCGCCGGTCCATGGGCTCCCCGTGGGAGGCTACGCGGCCATCGCTTTCTGGCTGTGCGCGTCGGTCGCGGCTGTCGGCCCGCTATGCCGTATAACGCTGGCGCGCATACCCTCGCATCGCTCGGCAACGGCGGCGCTCGCGCTGGCGCAGGTGCGTCACCTGCCCGGGCATCTCGCCGCGAGCGTCGCCGGCATCGTCGTCAGCGCCTCGCTCTGCCTCGCCATGGCGATCATGGTCCACTCCTTCCGCGAGTCGCTGCAGCAGTGGCTGGGAGGCGTGGTGCGAGGCGACCTCTACGTGAGCGCCTCCCCGGGCGCGAGTGCCGCGCAATTCTCGCAGGCCGAGCAGCAGATCATCGCCGCGCTGCCGCAGGTGGCGCGCCTCGAGCCCCTCCGCTACGACCGGCTGCAAATGGGGCCCGACTCGGCGCCGCTCACGCTGGTGGCGCGTCCCATCGACGGAGCGATCCTCGCGGGCTTCCAGGCGGAACCGCCGGGGATTCCTGCGCGCGGCGCGGAGATACCGGTGTGGATCACCGAGGCGGCGCGCGACCTGAACGGCTGGAAGGTCGGCGAGAGAGTCGAGATTCCGGTGGCGGGTCGCGCTGTGCCGGTGCGCATCGCCGGCCTGGTGCGCGACTACGCCCGAACGTGGGGCGCGGTCCTCATGGACACCGCTGATTACCGCGGCCTCGCCTCGGACGCGGCCGCCAATGACCTGGTGCTCCACTTGCGCGATCCCGGAAACGCGGATGCAGCGCGTGGCGCGATCCGCACTGCCCTCCCCCACGCCACCGGCCTCGCCTTCGAGGATGCGGCCGGCCTGCGCGCACGCTCGCTCGCGATCTTCGACCGCAGCTTCGCCATCACCTATGCGCTGGAAGCCATTGCCATCGCCATCGGCCTCGCCGGCGTGACGAGCAGCTTCGCCGCCCTCGCCTGGTCGCGCCGTCGTGAATTCGGCGTGCTGCGCTTCCTCGGACTGCGTCGCCGCGACGTGCTCGCGATGCTCGCGCTGGAAGGCGCCGCCGCGGGCGCACTGGGCGCCGCCATCGGCCTGGCCTCGGGTGTCGCCATCAGCCTGGTGCTGGTGCACGTCGTGAACCGCCAGTCTTTCCACTGGAGCATGGAAGTGCACTGGCCATTCGCCGCGCTCGCGGCGCTGCTGGCGGGAATCGTTGCCACCTGCGCCCTCGGTGCGCGCGTGAGCGGCGCGCTGGCCGTGCGGCAGGAAGCAGTGCTCGCCGTGAAGGACGACGCATGAGCCGATGCTGCGCAGCGCTTCTGCTGTTCCTGTGGGCGTTCGCTGCCATGGCCGAGTACGACCCAGTGGTACCGGGCGTAGCGCTCGAATTCCCGCGCGACCGCGGCGCACACCTCGGCCACCGCATCGAGTGGTGGTACGTCACCGGGCACCTCGACTCCAAGCGCGGACCGCTGGGCTTCCAGGTGACATTTTTCCGCGTGCGCAATCCCGGCGCCGAGGCGAGCGCCAGCCGCTTCGCGCCGAAGCAGGTCGTCTTCGCGCATGCGGCGCTGGCTGATCCCGCTTCCGGCCGACTGCTCCACGACCAACGTTCGGCGCGTGAGCTGCCGCCGCTGGTGGAGGCGCGGCGCGAAGAGACCCACGTGCGCATCGACGACTGGTCGCTCGCTCGCGACGCGGACATCTATCGCACCCGCATCGCAGGCGCCGACTTCACGCTGGAGCTCGCCATGGCGCCGACGCAGCCGGTGATGCTGCAGGGCGAACGAGGATTCAGCCGCAAGGGTGCCCTCGGCACGCAGGCGAGCTACTACTACAGCGAGACGCAGCTGCGCGTGTCGGGGCGGATCAGTGCGCGCGGCGCGATCGAGGACGTGAGCGGTGTCGCGTGGCTCGACCACGAGTGGTCGAGCGAAGTGCTCGCCGGCGACGCGAGCGGCTGGGACTGGCTCGGCGCCAACCTGGACGATGGCGGCGCGCTGATGGCGTTCCGCATCCGCTCGCGCGACGGCGCCACGCTATGGTCGACGGCGACGCTGCGGTCCCTCGGCGGTCCCATTACCACCCTCGACAGCGCGCAGGTGTCGTTCACGCCGAAGCGCCTATGGAAGTCGCCGCGTACCGGCACGAGTTATCCCGTCGCCATGGAAGTGCGAATCGGCGCGCGCACCTGGCGCGTGGAACCGCTGCTGGACGACCAGGAGCTCGACGCGCGTACCAGCACCGGCACGCTGTACTGGGAGGGCGCCGTGCGCATGCAGGCCGACGACGGCACGCGCGCGCGCGCCTATCTCGAGCTCACCGGTTATGCGGAGCGCGTGCCCTTCTGATGGGCGTGCGCGAGGAAGCCGGATCCATCCCGCCGCTGGACGGGCTGCGCGGCATCGCGGTGCTGTGGGTGATGGCGTTCCATTACTGCGCGCTGCGCGACGCGGCCGCCGACCCCTGGGTCGAGGCCCTGCGGTCGCTGCCGCTCGCGGACGCCGTACTGCGCAATGGGTATCTCGGCGTGGACCTTTTCTTCCTCATCTCCGGGTTCCTGCTGACACTGCCGTGGTTGCTGCGTGCGCGCGCCGGAGAGGCGGTGCCGGCAGCGATGCCTTTCTATCGCCGCAGGCTGCGTCGAATCGTGCCCGCGTACTACCTGCAGTTGTTGCTGCTCTTCATGCTGGTGATGCCGCTGCTGCGCGGCGCCGATTACTGGCGTCGCGACCTCTACGTGCTGGCATGGAACGCGGTGGCCCACGCGGGCTTCATCCACAACACCACCCCGCTCACCAGCGGATCAATGGGGGTGAACGGCGCACTGTGGACGCTGGCGGTGGAGGCGCAGTTCTACTTGCTGCTGCCGCTCCTCGCGCCGCTTTTCGTGCGCGCGAGCGCGCTCGTCACGCTTGCCGCCTTCCTCATCGCGGCGGCGTGGCAGTGGGGAGCACGCCATGGATTGGAGCCGCTCGTCGCCGCGTACATGTCCGCGGGCGCGCACTGGGCATGGCCGGAGAGCGTCATCCGTGGCCTCCTGGTCACGCAGTTGCCAAGCTACCTGGGACACTTCGCGCTCGGCGCGCTCCTCGGCAAGGCGTGGCTCGCGTGGCGCGGACGCGACCCTACCTCGCGGCAGCGCGGCGCCATGACGGTAGCCGGCACCGTGGCCACGCTTGCATTGGTGGGAGTTCTCGGGAGCCGGACCGCGGTCTGGGGCGAGCTGACGTGGCTCCTCACCACGATCGCGCTGGGCGCGCTGCTGCTCGCGGCGGCACTCGGCACCGGCTTCATCTCCGGCTCACTATTGGGACGCGGTCCACTCGCATTCACCGGTCGCATCAGCTACTCGGCGTACCTCTATCACCTGCCAGTGCTGTACCTGCTCATGCATTTCTGGAAGGGTCCCGCAGGCGCGATGCTGCCGGCCTACCTCGCGAGCGTCACGTTGATTTCCTGGCTTTCCTGGCGCTTCGTGGAGCAACCGTTTCTTCGGGTCCGACGCCCTAGTCTTTCAAACGGGAGCGAGAACCAACGGCAAGCGCAAAACCAATTGCGAGGGTCTGCAGAAAAGCCACGCCCCAAAGCACGTGCGAATAGCGCCCGGCATCCATGAGCAGCCCGAACACCAAGGGCGCGATGGCGAGCCCGGTGTCGATGCCCGAATAGACGAAGCCGTAGATGCGCCCGAACGCCCCCGACCCGAACGTGCTGGTCGCTGCGCGGCGAACCAGGATGTCGCGCGAAGGCCCGGAGAAACCGACGCCAAAACCCATTGCCGCCATCAACCCCACGATGCTCCACCCGGGCACGGCGCCGCTCGCGAGGGTGACCGCGCACAGCGCGGCGCTGCCGAGCGCGAACGCGACCAGCCGATCCTGTTGCGTGCCTTTGGATGCAAAGAATCCACCGGTGGCGGCCCCCGCCGCACTTCCGAGCAGGTACGCCGTGAGGCCCGTGGTCGCTAGCGCGAGCGTGACGCTATAGGTGCGCTCGAGGATCGGCGGCGCGAAATTCTGCAGCGCACCGAAAGCCATCACCGACAACAGGAAAAATACGAAGCACATCCACACGACGCCGACGCTGAGGAAGGCGAACGTGCCGCCGCTGCGCTTGGGCGGGTCAGTCGCCGCGACCTGGGTGTCGTCGAGCAGGCGGCGGTTTGCGAACAGGAAGCCGAGCGCCAGGATTTCAACGATGGCCGCACCCACTACGGCCATGCGCCAGCCGGAGGTCGCCGCGATGGCGAGCACGAACACGGGCGCGGCGGCCCAGCCGAGGTTGCCGGACAGGCCATGCACCGAGAACGCATGTCCCAGCCGCGTCGTCGAGACGCGCCGGTTGAGCAGCGTGAAGTCGGCGGGGTGGAAGACGCAGTTGCCCAGCCCCGCGATGCCCGCGCCGACCATCAGCACGGCGTAGCTCGGCGCGGAGGCGATCACCAGCGCCGCGATGGCGAGCATCGCGCAGCCGCCGCAGAGCACGCGCAGGGCGCCAAAGCGATCGACCACGAAGCCCGCCAGCGCCTGCCCGATGCCGGAGACCACGAAGAACGTGGTCATCAGCGCTCCCGCCTGCGTGAACGACAACCCGAAGTCCCGCATCAGGTACGGGAAGAGCGGTGGCAGGACGAAGTGGAAGAAGTGCGAAGTGCCGTGGGCGAAGCCCACGAGCGAGATCACCGTGGCGTCGCTGCGCAGGCTCGGGACGGCGGGAGAGAGGGTGGCCACGGGCAAGTACGAATCGGTTGAAGCTTCATTGTAGCGAATCGCGCCGCCGCTCCGGCACAATCGAGCCATGGACGACACCATCCTCATCGAAAGCGCCGCGGGCCCCATCGCCACCGTGGTGCTGAACCGGCCGGCGAAGCTGAATGCCCTCACCCGC
>DATLEL010000387.1:0-2140 GCA_035525255.1 Usitatibacter sp. | reverse complement strand
CGCGATCGCATCCCACTCGTCGGGCGGAAGCTGCCACGCGAATTCGTCGTCCCCGGAGCCGATGAACGTCTCGTATTCGATCGTGCCCACCGCTTCGCCCTCGCGATAGAGCGCGTCGTCCACGTCCACCACCAGCGGCTTTGCCTTGGCGAGCTGCAGCGCTTTCGCGATCACGGGCGAAAACTCCCTGTCCGTGAACAGCACCTTCGCCTCGCCGTGGTCGAGCATGAATGCGATCGCCTCGGCATCGAGGCGGGTGTTGAGCGTGTTCAGCACCGCGCCGAACATGGCCGGGCCGAAATGCAGCTCGATCATCGCCGGGACATTGGGGAGCATCGCCGCCACCGTCTCGCCGCGCTTCACGCCATGGGCCTGCAGAGCGGAGGCGAGCTTGCGGCAACGCGCGAAAGTCTCGCGCCAGGTGCGGCGCACGGCGCCATGGATGATCGCGTTGCGATCCGGGTAGACGCTCGCCGCCTTGGCGAGGAATGAAACGGGGGTAAGCGGCGTGTAGTTCGCGTCGTTGCGCTCGAGGCCGGCTGCGTACGGTCCGTGGGGCATCTGGTCCTCCTCCCTATGCGATCCGCGTCTCGCCGCGCGCGGCGAGCCCGGCGACGCGCTCCGCGGAGCGCACGGTATTGCCGAGCAGCATGGCGATGGTCATCGGTCCCACGCCCCCGGGAACCGGCGTGATGAAGGACGCGATGGGCGCGACCGCATCGAAATCCACGTCTCCGGCGAGCTTCCCATCCGGCAGGCGATTGATGCCCACGTCGACCACCACCGCCCCCGGTTTCACCATGCCGGCGCCGATCATCCGTGCTCGTCCCACGGCCGCGACGAGAATATCGGCCTGGCGTGTCATCGAAGCCAGGTCGCGGGTCTTCGAATGACAGATGGTGACTGTGGCGCCCGCGTTCAGGAGCATCAACGCCATGGGCTTGCCGACGATGGTCGAGCGTCCGACGACGACCGCATGCCGGCCTTCGACCGGAATACCTTCGTGCTCGAGCATCTTCATGACGCCCCACGGCGTGCACGGATAGAACGCGGATTCTCCCACCACCAGCGAGCCGACGTTCTGGTAGTGGAAGCCGTCCACGTCCTTCGCGGGCTCGATCGCCTCGATCACCGCGCGGCTGTCGATGTGCCGCGGCAGCGGCAGCTGCACCAGGATGCCGTGGATGCCATCGTCCTGGTTCAGGCGCTTCACGAACGAGATGAGGTGCGCCTGCGTCGTGTTCGCAGGGAGCGCATGCACCTCCGAATGCATGCCGATCGCC
The DNA here is from genome assembly GCA_035525255.1 of Usitatibacter sp. Classification (GTDB taxonomy): domain Bacteria; phylum Pseudomonadota; class Gammaproteobacteria; order Burkholderiales; family Usitatibacteraceae; genus Usitatibacter. The sequence continues at coordinate 857 of DATLEL010000387.1, read as the reverse complement.
TCGCAGGCGAGCGCCTTGTTGCGTACGTAGACCTGGCTTGCCGGATCTTCGCCGACGATCACCACGGCGAGGCCCGGGGTGATGCCGACGTCTCTCAACCGCTCCACGCGGATCCCGAATTCCGCACGGAAGGACGCGGCGATGGCCTTGCCGTCGATGATCCGCGCCGTCACGGGCGGCCCGCCTTGATCGGCACGGGTCCGAGCTCGCTCACCACGAAATCCACCGCGACATCGTGCGGCTCGCGCGGCACGCGCTCCATGACGAATGCCGCCGGCAGCGCGGTGACGCAGAAAGGCCGCGCGCCGCGTCCCGTCAGCAGGCCATCGAAGTACCCGGCGCCGTAGCCCAGCCGGTAGCCCGAGCGGTCCACGGCCAATGCCGGGATCACCGCGAAATCCACCTCCCCCAGCTGCACGCGCGGATTGCGCGCCGGGTCGGGCTCGGGAATGTTCCAGACACCGGGAACGAGCCCGCGCTCCATGTCGGCAACCGAATGCAGCTCCAGGCGGCGCGGGGGTGCCGTGAGGCGCACCAGGACGATGATCTTGCCGTCGGCGCGCGCCCGGTCGAGGAATGCGCGCGTGCTCCACTCGCTGCCGATGCTCATGGTGGCGAGGACCGAACGGGCGCCCGCGTATTGCGGCAGCGCGGTAAGGCTCGCGGTGAGCGCCTCCGCGATGCGCGCGAGCTCCGCCTGCGGCAGCGCATCGCGCCGCGCGATCATCTCGCGGCGCAGCCGCGCCTTCTCATCCATGCACGGCGCTCCTCGGAGCGGAGCGCTCCTGGCTGAACGCGGCGATGGCTCCGCGGATGGCCGCGATCTTCACTTCGGTCTCCTCGAATTCGTCCTCGGG
>DATLEL010000354.1:0-2872 GCA_035525255.1 Usitatibacter sp. | reverse complement strand
GCTCCGCGGGCTCCTCTCGGGAAGCGAATCGTCGCGCACCACGACCACCACCACCACTCCCGCGGGCAACACGGCGACGCAGACCACCGCTTCGACCAGCGCGGGCGCGAACCCTCCGGCAACCGCGCCCAGCTCGATCATCCAGGCGTATCCGCCCACCAACTCGATCATCATCACCGCGCCGGAGCCGGTGTACCGCGCGCTGCGCACGGTGATCGATTCCCTCGACCAGCGCCGCCACCAGGTGTACGTGGAAGCGCTCATCGTCGAGGTCTCCACCGGCACCGCCGCAGAATTCGGCGTGCAATGGAATGCCGGGCGCAGCATCGGCGACGGCTCGGTGGTCTTCGGCGGCACCAACTTCAACACCACCGTCGGCAGCAACATCCTCAATGCCGCGATCGACCCGCGCAACGTCGGCGCCGGCCTCAACCTCGGCATCATTCGCGGCGCGCTCAAGATCCCGGGCACCGACATCGAAGTCGCGAACCTGCAGCTGCTGGCGCGCGCCCTCGAAGGCGACTCCGGCGCCAACGTGCTCTCGACGCCCAACGTGCTCACCCTCGACAACGAGGAAGCGCGCATCGTCGTGGGCCAGAACGTGCCGTTCATCACCGGCACCTACACCCCCACCTCGGGCAGCGCCACCAACCCCTTCCAGACCATCGAGCGCAAGGACATCGGCCTCACGCTGAAGGTCACGCCGCAGGTCTCGGAAGCCGGTGCGGTGAAGCTCAAGATCTTCCAGGAAGTTTCCAACGTGACGCGCGACAAGGCGCTGGTGGGCTCCGCGGACATCATCACCAACAAGCGCCTGCTCGAATCGACGGTGCTGGTGGACGACGGCCAGATCGTGGTGCTCGGCGGGCTGATCCAGGACGACCAGCAGGCGTCCATCGACAAGGTCCCGCTGCTGGGCGACATCCCGTGGATCGGCGCCCTCTTCAAGTACGAGTCGCGCAACCGCAAGCGCACCAACCTCATGGTGTTCCTGCGCCCGGTGGTGCTGAAGGACGAGAAGGCCGCCGCCGCGATCACCGCCGACCGCTACGATTACATCCGCGGCCTGCAGGGCGACATCAAGATGCCGTGGAACGGGCTGCTGCCCGAGGTGAACGTGACGCCGCTGCCGCCGCTCGACGCCGCCAAGTCGCGCCCGCTGGGAGCGACCAAGTGACCGCCCCGCTGGAGCGCACCGTGAATCCCCAGGACCTCGATCCCGCCACCGTCCGCCTGCTGCCCTATCCCTTCGCCAAGGCGAAGGGCGTTCTCGCGGCGCGCGTGGTGGGCGGAGCCCTGGAGGTGTGGATCAAGCCCTATCCGCAGGCCTCGACCCTCGCGGAAGTGCGGCGGATGGCGGGCAAGCCGCTCAAGGAAGTGCTGATATCCCCGGACGAGTTCGAGCAGTGCCTGGCGCTCGCGTACACGCGCGAGCCTTCCGCCGCCGAGACCATCGTCGAGGACCTGGGCGAATCGGTGGACCTTGCCAAGCTCACCGAGCAGCTGCCCGAGGTGGCCGACCTGCTCGAGGCCGAAAACGACGCGCCCATCATCAAGCTGATCAACGCACTCCTCACGCAAGCGGTGCGCGAGGGCGCTTCCGACGTGCACCTGGAGATCTTCGAATCGCGCGCGCTGGTGCGCTACCGCGTCGACGGCTCCCTGCGCGATGTGGTCGAGCCCCGTCGCGGCCTGCACCCGGCGATGGTGTCGCGAATCAAGGTGATGGCGTCACTCGACATCGCCGAGAAGCGCCTGCCGCAGGACGGGCGCATCGCGCTGCGCATCGCCGGTCGCGCGATCGACGTGCGGGTTTCCACCATTCCCACCGGCAGCGGCGAGCGCGTGGTGCTGCGCCTCCTCGACAAGCAGGCGGGGCGGCTCACGCTCGACGCGCTCGGCATGGCGCCCGCGGCGCGCGACGCGGTGGACGCGCTGATCCACGCGCCCCACGGCATCTTCCTCGTCACCGGCCCCACGGGTTCGGGCAAGACCACGACGCTCTATTCGGCGCTGTCGCGGCTCGATCGCAAGACGCGCAACATCCTCACCGTCGAGGACCCGATCGAGTACGAGCTCGACGGCGTCGGCCAGACCCAGGTGAATCCGCGCATCGAGATGACGTTCGCGCGGGCGCTGCGCGCCATCCTGCGGCAGGACCCCGACGTGGTGATGATCGGCGAGATCCGCGACCTCGAGACCGCGCAGATCGCGGTGCAGGCTTCGCTCACCGGGCACCTGGTGCTGGCAACGCTCCACACCAACGATGCACCGGGCGCCGTGACGCGGCTGATCGACATGGGCATCGAGCCGTACCTGCTCGCCTCCACCATGAACGGCGTGCTCGCGCAGCGCCTGGTGCGCAAGCTCTGCGCGGCCTGCCGCGCGCCCTACGAGCCCGACGCGAAGGAGCGCTCGGTGTTCGGCGGCAACGCGCCGGAGCGGCTCTACAAGGCCGTGGGCTGCGGCGCGTGCAATTTCTCCGGCTTCAAGGGGCGCACCGGCATCTACGAGCTCTTCACCGCCGACGACGACACGCGCAAGCTGATCCATGACACCGCTGCCGAAAGCGCGCTGCGGGAGCACGCGGTGCGTTCGGGGATGGTTCGCTTGCGGGAGGATGGGTTGCGGTGGGTTCGCGACGGGACTACTTCGCTCGATGAAGTCCTTCGCGCCACGCGCACTTAAAGCCTAGCGTGCCCGGGTTCCGCTACCAGGCCTACAACGTCGAGGGCAAGCTCCACAAGGGCGTCCTCGAAGCCGACAGCGCCCGCCAGGCGCGCTCGCTGCTGCGCGACCAGGGGCTCACGCCCTACCGTGTCGACGTCATCGCCGCCAACGATCCCGCCGGAGGCGCGCGCTTCCGCCCGGT
>DATLEL010000306.1:0-3146 GCA_035525255.1 Usitatibacter sp. | reverse complement strand
CGTCTCGAAGCTCATCGACCCCTTCCACATGGTGGAGATCCAGTTGAACACCTTCACGCCCGTGGGCACGGCGATGAGGATCGTCGCGTACATGAAGAACAGGTTGCCCGCGGCCGGCATGCCGACCGTGAACATGTGGTGACCCCACACGATGAACGACAGGATCGCGATCGAGGCCGTGGCGTACACCATGGAGGCGTAGCCGAAGAGCGGCTTGCGCGCGAAGGCGGGGATGATCTGCGACACGATCCCGAAGGCGGGCAGGATCATGATGTAGACCTCGGGGTGGCCGAAGAACCAGAAGATGTGCAGGAACATCGTGGGATCGCCGCCGCCCGCCGCGTTGAAGAAGCTGGTGCCGAAGTGGCGGTCGGTCAGCAGCATCGTCACCGCCCCGGCCAGCACCGGCATCACCGCGATCAGCAGGTACGCCGTGATGAGCCACGTCCACACGAACAGCGGCATCTTCATCAGCGTCATGCCGGGGGCGCGCATGTTGAGGATGGTGGTGATGATGTTGATCGAGCCCATGATCGACGAGGCGCCGAGGATGTGGATGGCGAGGATCGTCATGTCGATCGAGAGCCCCTGCTGGATGATGAGCGGGGGATAGAGCGTCCAGCCCGAGGCGGCGGCACCGCCGGGGACGAAGAACGAGCCGATCAGCAGCAGGGCTGCCGGGATCAGGAGCCAGAAGCTCCAGTTGTTCATGCGCGGGAACGCCATGTCGGCGGCACCCACCTGCATCGGGATCAGCCAGTTCGCGAAGCCCACGAAGGCCGGCATGATCGCGCCGAACACCATCACCAGGCCGTGCACGGTGGTGAGGGAGTTGAAGAACTGGGGGTCGAGGAACTGCAGGCCGGGCTGGAAGAGCTCGGCGCGGATCAGCAGCGCCATGGTGCCGCCGGTGAGGAACATGAAGAACGCGAACCACAGGTACATCGTGCCGATGTCCTTGTGGTTGGTCGTGTACATCCAGCGGGTGAACCCGGGGGGCGGGCCGTGGTGGTCGTGCGCTTCGCCGTGTCCGTGGTCGTGAGCTGTGGTGGCGTGACTCATGGTGTGCTCCGCTTTCTGTATCCGGTGGACTTCGTTACTTGCGTGCCGCGGCGACTTCCGCGGGCTGCACTTCGCCGGCGTTGTTGCCCCAGCTGATGCGCTCATGCGTGACGACGGCGGCGATCTCGGCATCCGAGAGCCGCGCGAAGGAGGCCATCGCGGTGCCGGGCTTGCCGTTCAGGACGATGCCGATGTGCGCCCCCTTGGAGCCGGTGGCGATCTTCGACCCCGCGAGCGCCGGGAAGGTGGGCGGGAGCCCCTTGCCGGTCGCCTGGTGGCAGGCGGCGCAGTTGGCGGCATAGACCTTCTCGCCCGTGGACTTGAGCTCGTCGGCCGACATCTTCTGCGGCGCGGCGGCGCCCTTCGCGGGCGCAGCGGCAGGCGCGGCTCCGCCGGCCTGCGCAACCTGGGCGGGCGCGGCGGCGGCAGGCGTCGGCGCGGGCTGCCGCGCCTTCTCGGCCTGCGCCCACTTGGCATAGTCCTCCGCCGATTTCACCTCGACCACGATCGGCATGTACGCGTGCTCCTTGCCGCAGATCTGGCTGCACTGGCCGCGGAAGGTGCCTACCTTGGTGGCGGTGAACCACGCGTCCTTGACGAATCCGGGGATGCCGTACTGGTTCACGCCCAGCTGCGGCACGTACCAGCCGTGGATCACGTCGTTCGAGGTGATGAGCAGGCGCACCTTCTTGTTCACGGGCACGACCATCGGGCGGTCGACCTCGAGCAGGTAGTTCTCGTTCTTCTTCGCGCCGGCGCCGCCGCGCTCGTCGATCTGGTCGCGCGGCGTGGCGAGGTTGGACAGGTAGCGGAAGTTTTCCTGCTGGTAGTCGTATTCCCAGCGCCACTGGTACGCGGTCACCTTGATCGCCATGTCGGCGTTGGAGGCGTCCTTCATCTCCAGCATGGTGCGAGTCGCGGGCCAGGCCATCGCCACCAGCACCACCAGCGGCACCACGGTCCAGATGATCTCGACGGTGGTGTTCTCGTGGAACTGCGAAGCCTTCGCTCCCACCGAGCGCCGGTGCTTGAACACCGACCAGAACATCGCCCCGAAAACGATGAAGAAGATCGCGACGCACACCCACATGATTCCCCAATGCAGGTCGTAGGCGTCCTGCGCCATGGACGACGCCGGGGTGAGAATGTCGACGTGATAGTCGGCGAGGGCGGTGAGAGGCGCCGACAGCAGTGCGAGGGTTCCGAGGGCGCGCAGGTGTTTCAGATGCATGGCCAGGCCTTTTGTTATCCGGGTTACCGTATTTCGCGGAAGGGCAGCTTGCCGCGCAGATCGTCCGCGAGCCGGCGCCGCCCCTCATCCGACAACATCCTTCCGATCGCCACCGTCCGGCCCGCGTACGTGAGCCCCAACGAGCAGCGATCCCCGCGGCACGCCACCTGCACGCGTGCCCACGGCCGGTGCGCCACGAAGCGCGCCACGCGGCCCGCATCGTTCCACTCCAGCTTCACCTCATGCTCACCCACTTCAAGGCGCTCGTAATCCGCGTCGTGCCTTCCAAGCACGCGAAATGCGAACGCCAGTGCCGCTACCTCGAGCCCGGCGAACGGCATCACCGGCCAGGCCCCGATCGCCACTGCCCCGGCAGCCACGCCCAGCGTCGTGGCCGCGATGCCGCCGAGGACCCAGCGCCGCGCCTCGACTCCCAGGGACCGATTGGGGGTCGAGACATGGACAAACGGCAGGGGATCCACATCAGCGAACATCGGAGGTGCCGCTCCAAACCGCGCTATTTTAGCCGACCGCCGCCGCGCGCGCAAAAAACGCGCGCTCGAGTCACGCCTGGGAACCGTCCTCGGGCTCGGATCCTTCCTCGGGCGGCTTCGCGGGAATGCGATAGGCCTCGCTCGCCCATGCTCCCAGGTCCACCAGCTTGCAGCGCTCGCAGCAGAACGGCCGCCACGGGTTCGACGGCGCGTAGAGGGTCGGCTTGCCGCACGCCGGACACGGCACGGTGCGGGCCGACTTCGGGGGGATGGTCACAAATTGCAGAAGGCGAGCTCGAACGGAACGTCCTGGATGAAAACGCGCGTGCGCTGCACGCCCTCGGGAAGCAGGAAGCGAA
>DATLEL010000295.1:0-7309 GCA_035525255.1 Usitatibacter sp. | reverse complement strand
GCGGTCACCCGTTCAGCGCACGCATGGCGCCTTCGGGATAGCGTGTGCCGGCGGCCACGCCTTTCGGGAACGCTGACTCGATCCGGGCGAGCTCATCGCGCTTGAGCACGATGGCCTCTGCGGCGAGATTGTCGTCGAGGTACTTGCGCTGCTTGGTGCCCGGTATCGGCACGATCTCCTTGCCCTGGGCCAGCACCCACGCGAGCGCGAGCTGCGAGGGCGTGCAGTTTTTCCACTTCGCGAGCGCGTTCACTTCCGCCACCAGGCGCAGGTTGTTGGCGAAATTGTCGCCCTGCCAACGAGGATGATTGCGGCGATTGTCATCGGGCGCCAGGTCGTCCATGGACTTGTAGCGGCCGGTGAGGAAGCCGCGGCCGAGCGGACTGTAGGCGACGAAGCCGATGCCGAGCTCGCGCACCGTGGGCAGGATCTCGTCCTCGGGGTCACGCGTCCACAACGAGTATTCGGTTTGCAGCGCCGTGATGGGATGCACCTTGTGCGCGCGCCGAATCGTCGCGGCGCTCGCCTCCGACAATCCCAGGAAACGCACCTTGCCCTGCTTCACCAGCTCCGCCATCGCGCCCACGGTGTCCTCGATCGGCGTGTTCGGATCGACGCGGTGCTGGTAGTACAGGTCGATCACATCCGTGCCGAGGCGCTTCAAGCTCGCCTCGCACGCGGAGCGCACGTACTCCGGGCGGCCATTGATCGAGCGCGCGCTGGGATTGCCCGGTATGCGCACGTTGCCGAATTTGGTGGCGATGACCACTTGCGCTCGGCGCCCCGCGAGCGCGCGGCCGAGCAGCTCTTCGTTGGCGCCGCTGCCGTACATGTCCGCGGTGTCGAGGAAAGTGCAGCCGCGGTCGATGGCGCGATGCAGGGTCGCGATGGATTCGGCGTCGTCACGCGTGCCGTAGAACTCCGACATGCCCATGCAGCCGAGGCCGATGGCGGAGACTTCGAGGGAGCCAAGCTTGCGGGTTTTCATTCGTACATTATGCATAATGCGAGGCATGTCCCTCTCGCGCGTCCTTCTCGCTGTTTTCCTCCTTCACGCCGGAGCCGCCATGGCCGCACCGTGTCCCGCATTGCTGTCCCACAAGGTCGCCGACATCCTTGGCGAGCGCCACGACCTTTGCGAGCACGCGGGCAAGGTGGTGCTGGTGGTGAACGTGGCGAGCTTCTGTGGCTACACGCCGCAGTACAAGGGCCTGCAGGCGTTGCACGAGCGCTACAAGGGCCGCGGGCTGGTCATCCTTGGCTTTCCATCGAACGACTTCGGCAAGCAGGAGCCGGGAAGCAACGCCGAGATCGCGGACTTCTGCGATCGCACGTATGCGGTCAAGTTCGACATGTTCGGCAAGACGTCGGTGGCCGCGGGCGCTTCGCCGTTGTTCGATGGGCTGGCGAAAGCAACGGGCGAGCGGCCGCAGTGGAATTTCCACAAGTACCTGGTGGCACGGGACGGGCGGAAGGTTGCGTCATTCAAGTCCGACGTGGAGCCGGAGTCACCGCAGTTCGTGGCGAAGCTGGAAGAGCTGCTGAAACCCTAGCGGTTGCCCTTCACGTAGTCGAACGCCGCCTGGAAGAGCTCCAGGTCCTTCTCGTACTCGCCGGCTTCCTCGCGATCGATCTGCACCCACTCGCGCGAGCTCGGCATGCCCGCGGGCTGGAAGGGCGCCACGTTGTCGCGTGAAAACTGCAGCTCCGTCGCAATCGCGGCCGGAAGGCGTAGCCCCACGCCCTTGCCGTTGATGCACGCGAACATGCGGTCGTTGACGAAATAGGCATCGAGGCCGCCGATCTTCTTCGCGGTGACGCCGGCGATCTTCATCAGCACGGCGTCGATCTCGGATTTGCGTGTGGGTGGCGCTGGGGCTTTTTTCGCGGGAGGCATGGCGCTGGAGGGGAAGGGATCGCGGCTCGGTAGAATGGCAAGTATCGTCGCATAACTCCGGCAGCACCATGAACCCGCAAATGAACGGCGCCGACGCCCTGGTGCGCATGCTCCAGGCGTACGGCGTGAAGCATATCTTTGGCTTGTGCGGCGACACGAGCCTGCCGTTCTACGACGCGCTGGCTCGCCTCGACCACGGCATCGACCATATCCTCACCCGCGATGAGCGCAGCGCCGCTTACATGGCCGATGGCTATGCCCGCGTCACCGGCCGTGTGGGCGTGTGCGAAGGCCCCAGCGGCGGAGGAGCCACCTATCTCCTGCCGGGTATCGTCGAAGCGAACGAGTCCTCGATCCCGGTGCTCGGCATCACGTCCGACGTTTCCGTGGGCGCGCGCGGCAAGTTCCCGCTGACGGAGCTGGACCAGCAGTCGCTCTATCGTCCGCTGACCAAGTGGAATACCACGGTCGACCGCGTGGACCAGATCCCCTCCGCTGTGCGAGGGGCTTTCCGCGCCATGACGACAGGCCGACCCGGCGCCGCCCACATCTGCCTGCCCTACGACCTGCAAAAGCAAGCCATCGACCCTGCCGAGGTGTGGGCGCAGGAAGGCCATGATCGCTTTCCGGCGCTGCGATCACGGCCCGATCCCGCCGACATCGACCGCGCCGCGGACAAGCTCGTCGCCGCCCGCTGCCCCGTCGTCATCTGCGGTGGCGGCGTGGTGATCGCGGGCGCATGCGAAGCACTCGAAGCGCTCGCCACGATGCTGAACGCGCCGGTGTGCACGACCGTGAGCGGCAAGGGCACGCTCGCCGACGCTCATCCGCTCAATGCAGGCGTGGTGGGCACCAACGGCGGCGTCGTCGCCACGCGCGAGGTGGTGATGAAAGCCGACCTGGTGCTCTTCGTGGGTGCGCGCGCGGGCTCCACCACCACCGAGCATTGGAAGTTTCCGTCGCGCGACGTGCCGGTGCTGCACCTGGACGTCGATGCGGCGACCATTGGAACCAACTATCGAACCGACGTGGCACTCGTAGGCGATGCGCAGCTCGGGCTGGGTGACCTGGGCGCCGCGGTTCGAGCGCGGCTTTCTCATCGCGCGCCGGGTGCAGCCGACGGCCGGGCGATCGCCGCGAAGGCGCGCGCCGCGAAGAAGGCCGAGTTCGACGCGCTCGCGGCATCCACCGACACGCCGATCAAGCCCGAGCGCGTGGTCGCGACTCTCAATCGCGCCATGCCCGCGGGCTCGATCCTGGTGGCGGACCCCGGCACCCCCTGCCCCTACTTCGCCGCCTACTTCGAAGCGCCGCAGTCCGGCCGCCACTTCATCACCAACCGTGCCCATGGCGCGCTCGGCTTCGCGATGTCGGCGGGCGTCGGCGCCGCGTTCGGCAGGCCGGACGCGATGGTCGTCGCGGCCATGGGAGACGGCAGCTTCAATTTCACCTGCGGCGAGCTGGAGACGATCGTGCGCCGCCGCGTGCCGCTCAAGATGATCGTGTTCTCGAACTCGGTCTTCGGCTGGATCAAGGCAAGCCAGAAGACCGGCTACGGGCAGCGCTACTTCTCGGTCGACTTCGATCGTACGGACCACGCGCGCGTCGCCGAAGCGTTCGGCGTCAAGTCCTGGAGGGTGGAGGACCCGGCTCACGTCGAGCGCGTGATCCGGGAGGCGCTGGCCCACGACGGCCCGGCGCTGGTGGATGTGATCTCGCAGGAGCTGCAGGACAGCGCCGTTCCCGTGAGCCAATGGATGGGTTGATGACATGGAGAAGAAAATGACTGATGGCTTCTCGCGCCGCCAGGCGCTCAAGGTTTCCGCCGCGGCGCTCGCGAGCGCGCTTGTTCCCGCGGCACTCGCGCAGTCCGACGGCTCGCTGCGGCTGGTGGTGACCTTCCCGCCGGGCGGCAGCACCGATATCACGGCGCGCATCCTGCAACCGAAGCTCTCCGAGCGCGTCGGCCGCCCCGTGGTGGTGGAGAACCGTCCGGGCGCAGCGAGCCAGGTGGGCACGCAGTTCGTGGCGCGCGCGGCACCCGATGGCAACACGCTGCTCGTCTGCTTCGACACGCATGCCATCAACCCGATCGCCAAGCCCAACCTGCCCTACGACACGTTCAAGGACTTCGCGGGCGTGACGCTTGCAGTGCGCTTTCCACTCGTGATCGGCGCCTCGGCGCAGGTCCCGGCCAGGGACCTGCGGGAGTTCCTCGCCGCGGCTAAGAAGGATCCGGGCAAGTACAGCTACGCCTCTACCGGCGTGGGCTCGATGAATCACCTCGTGGCCGAGGACCTGAAGCGCCAGGCAAGCGCGGATGTCCTTCACGTCCCCTACGGCGGCGGCGGTCCGGCGGTGCAGGCGGTGCTCGCGAACACGGTGAGCACCACGCTGCTGAGCTATGCCGCGCTCAAGTCGAACATCGCGGCGGGCAAGATCAAGGCGCTCGCGGTGACCGGGACTGCACGCCTCGCAGACCTGCCGGACGTTCCCACGGTGGCGGAATCCGGGTTCCCCGGATTCGAGGCCTACTCGTGGATCGGCATTTTCGCCCCGGCGGCCACGCCCGCCGCGACGATTGCAAAGCTCACGCAGGATTTCCAGGCGGCCCTGCGCAGTCCCGAAGTGAGCGGCAAGCTCACGGAGGCGGGCTTCGAGGTCATCGCTTCCGATGGCCCGACCCTCGACCGCTACGCGCGCGAGCAGCATGACCGCTGGGAAGCCTTCGTCAAGCGCACCGGCCTGAAAGTCCAGGAGTGAATTTCCGGCTTGACCATGTCGTGATCGCGGTGCGAGACCTCGAGCGGGCCACGAGCGACTATCGTGCCCTCGGCTTCACCGTGCAGCCGGGTGGGCGCCATCCCGGGCGCACCTCGCACAACGCGCTCGTGGTGTTCAACGATGGCGCGTACATCGAGCTCATCGCGTGGGAGTCTCCCAACCCCGCCGAGCGCTGGAACGTGGAGCACCTGAGGAACGGCGACGGATTCATGGATTTCGCGCTCATTCCCCGCGACGTGCCGCGCGCGATCGAGAAAGCAAGATCGCGCGGCCTCGATCTCAGCGGCCCGATCGAGGGCGGCCGCGTGCGCCCCGACGGCAAGGAGCTCCAGTGGCGCACGGCGCGGCAGCTGACATTCGACCTGCCGTTCCTGTGTGGGGACATCACGCCGCGCGAGTTGCGCGTGCCCGCGGGTGAAGCGCGCCGTCACGCCAATGGGGCGACCGGCATATCGCTGGTGCTGGTCGCGGTGCGCGACATCGACACTTCGATCGCACGGTACGCCGCCCTGCTCGGAATCAAGACGCCGCCGCCCTCGGTTTCGGTGCCGAACATGGGGCTGCGAATCGCCACTTTCCAGGTGGGCGGCACGGCCATCGTGCTCGCGACACCATCGGGCCCGCCGGGCTCCGCATTTGCAAGGGAAGTCGCCGGGCGCCTGGTGACGCGGGAGGGCCCGTGCGCCATGGCCATTGCCACCGGCCCAGACCTCATGGCGGGTCCGCTCGATCGCGTCGCGACGCACGGCGCCCTCATTGAATGGTTTCCGCAAAAGTGAGTCGAAAATCGATGATGCCCCCGCGAATCACGATGGCGGCGCTGCTGCTCGCCGCGTGTGGAACCGCGGCGCCCCCGCCAACGCCGGTCAAGGAGGCTGCGGTTGCGCCGAAGGCGGCGCCTGCGGCTCCTGCGAAGGGCGCCGCCGCTGCCCCGGCGAAGGCGCCTCTGCCCGCGGCAGTGAAGGCGGCTGCGGCCAAACCCGCCGCGACGGCACCGCTGGACCTGAAGAGTCTCGAGCAGCGTTTGAAGGAAACCAGCGCGATCGGCGTGCTCACCAAGCTCTCGCTCAAGAACCAGGTCGACGACCTGGTCCAGGGGTTTCGCGCTTTTCACGAAAAAAAGCAGCCGACGCTCGGCGAGCTGCGCTCCTCCTTCGACCTCCTGATGATGAAAGTGCTGTCGCTGCTGCAGGACCATGACCAGGCGCTCGCGAAGGACATCAGTGCATCGCGCGACGCCATCTGGGGCGTGCTCACCGACCGCCAGAAGCTCTCGACGTACCAATAAGGCCAAGACCATGAAAAGAATGCTGATGTTCGCAGCGCTATTGTCGGGCGCCGCGCTCGCCGCCGATGACCCCAAGCAGCGCCAGGACCTCGCGGCGGTGATCGCGCTGCAGGGCAAGCCTTGCAGCGAGGTGATGAGCTACGTGGTGCAGGCCGACAACGATTTCCTCGCCACCTGCAAGGACGGCAACCGCTACCGCGTGTACGTGAAGGACGGCCGCGTCGTCGTCGAGAAGAAATAACCGGAGAAGCCCATGAAAGCCGCCAGCATCCTCGCCACCATCGGCAACACCCCGCACATCCGCATCAACCGCCTTTTCGGCGCGAGCGAGGTGTGGATCAAGTCGGAGCGCGCCAACCCCGGCGGCTCCATCAAGGACCGCATCAGCCTCGCCATGGTCGAGGACGCCGAGAAGAGCGGCAAGCTCAAGCCCGGCGGCACCATCATCGAGCCCACATCGGGCAACACCGGCATCGGCCTGGCCATCGCGGCCGCGGTGAAAGGCTACCAATGCGTGCTGGTGATGCCGGACAGCATGTCGGTCGAGCGGCGCCGCCTCATCCTGGCCTATGGCGCGAAGCTCGTCCTCACGCCGCGTGGCGAGGGGATGAAGGGCTCGATCGCCAAGGCCAAGGAGATCCTCGCCGCCACGCCCGGCGGCTGGATCCCGCAGCAGTTCGAGAACGCCGCCAACGTGGCAGTGCATGAGCGCACGACCGCGCGCGAAATCCTCGCCGACTTTCCCGACGGGCTCGACTTCCTCATCACCGGCGTCGGCACCGGCGGGCACATCACGGCGTGCGCGCGCGTGCTGAAGAAAGCATGGCCGAAGCTCAAGGTATTCGCGGTGGAGCCCACGCTCTCGGCGGTGATCTCGGGCGGCACGCACTCGCCCCATCCCATCCAGGGCATCGGCGCGGGATTCATCCCGGCGATCATGGACGTGTCGGTCCTCGACGGCACCATCCAGGTCACGCCGGACGATGCGAAGGAGATGGCACGGCGTAGCGCGCGCGAGGAAGGCATCCTGGTGGGCATCTCTTCGGGCGCCACGCTCGCCGCTATCTCGCAGAAGCTGAAGGAAATCCCCAAGGGGTCGCGCGTGCTGGGCTTCAACTACGACACCGGCGAGCGCTACCTCTCGGTGGAGGGCTTCCTCCCGGCCGAGGCGCCCTGACCGCTTACAGCCCGCGTACCCGGCACGCGATCAGCAGCAATCCCCAACCGACGATCCATAGCCACGGGCCGATCTGCCCAGGGATGCGCAACACGCCGAACTGCACGACCAGCGCGAGAATGAAGAGGACGAGCGAGATCACCCAGACGACGAAGGTCGGGGC